>NZ_JBBELO010000026.1:0-81223 GCF_037404875.1 Rathayibacter sp. YIM 133350 | reverse complement strand
GGCGCGGCACGCCGAATCGCCTCGCTTTTCGGAATCTCCTCGCTTTTCGGTCTGGGGAGGTGGCCGGGAACGCGACGCGCGGGCGCCGTCGGGGCTCAGGCCTGCGTCGGCCAGTCGCGCTTCGGCGAACCGATGTAGAGCTGCTGCGGGCGCCCGATCTTGGTCTGGGCGTCAGTGTTCATCTCACGCCAGTGGGCGATCCATCCGGGGAGGCGACCGATGGCGAACAGCACGGTGAACATGCGGGTCGGGAAGCCCATCGCCTTGTAGATGACGCCGGTGTAGAAGTCGACGTTCGGGTAGAGCCTGCGCTCCTTGAAGTAGTCGTCTTCGAGGGCGATCTGCTCGAGTTCCTGGGCGAGGTCGAGCAGCGGATCGTGCACGCCGAGCGAGGCGAGCACCTCGGTGGCGCTCTCTTTCACGAGGCGCGCACGGGGGTCGTAGTTCTTGTAGACACGGTGACCGAAGCCCATGAGCTTCACGCCGTCTTCCTTGTTCTTGACACGCTCGACGAAGCGCTGCACCGACTCACCGGAATCGCGGATGCGGGCCAGCATGTCGAGCACGGCCTCGTTCGCGCCGCCGTGCAGCGGCCCATAGAGGGCGTTGATGCCGGCCGAGATCGAGGCGTAGAGGTTGGCGCCCGTCGAACCGACGAGGCGAACCGTCGACGTCGAGGCGTTCTGCTCGTGGTCCTCGTGCAGGATGAGCAGGCGATCGAGAGCCTTCGAGAGCACGGGGTCGATCTGGTAGACCTCGGCGAGGTTCCCGAAGTTCAGCTTGAGGAAGTTGTCGACGAACGAGAGCGAGTTATCGGGGTAGAGGAACGCCTGGCCAACGGACTTCTTGTGGGCGTAGGCGGCGATCACCGGCAGCTTCGCCAGCAGGCGCACCGTGGTGAGTTCGACCTGCTCGGGGTCCTTGGGGTCGGAGGAGTTCTCGTAGTACGTCGAGAGCGCGGAGACGGCGCTCGAAAGCACCGACATCGGGTGAGCCGTGTGCGGCAGCGCCGAGAAGAACCGCTTGAGGTCTTCGTGCAGCAGTGTGTGCCGACGGATCTTCTCGTCGAACTCCCCGAGCTGGTCGGCGGTGGGAAGCTCGCCGTAGATGAGCAGCCAGGCCACCTCGAGGTAAGTCGAGTTGGCAGCGACCTGCTCGATCGGATACCCGCGGTAGCGCAGGATTCCCGCATCGCCGTCGATGTAGGTGATCGCGGACTTCGTCGCGGCGGTGTTGACGAACCCGTAGTCCAGGCTCGTCAGGCCGGTCTGCCGCGTGAGCGACGAGAGGTCGATGCTCGAGGCACCGTCCACGCTCGGCAGGATCGGGAATTCGGCCTGGCCGCCGGGGTGACTGAGCACCGCCTTCTGCGGCTGGTCAGCCTGTGCCTCGTTTCCCACTCTCGCCTCCTGAGCATTCGTGAACGTGATGGGTCCCCCGCGCGCGGTGGCGCAGCCGGACGAACCCCTGGTACAGCCTAATCGGCAGCACGGGGGCGCACGCACACGCCCTCGCGGCGCCGGACGACCGCCGGTGCCGGTTCAGCTCGCCCGCAGCCGGTCCGCAGCGGACGCGATCGCGGCATCCGTCGCCGTCAGGGAGAAGCGCACATGCTGAGGGAAGAACTCGCCGTAGAAGTGCCCCGGTCCGGCGATGATGCCGAGCTCTGCGAGTCGTTGGATGCTCTCCCAGCCATCGCGGGACTCCGTCGCCCAGAGGTAGAGCCCCGCCTCGCTGTCATCAACGCGGAAGCCCGCGGCCAGCAGCGCCGGACGCAGCACCTCGCGGCGTTGCCGGTAGCGCTCGCGCTGCTCGGCCACGTGAACGTCGTCTGCGAGCGCGAGAACCATGGCCTCCTGCAGCGGGGCGGGAACGATGAGTCCGGCATGCTTGCGCACCGTGGCGATCCGCTTGATGAGACGACCACAGCCGGCGATGAAGGCCGCCCGGTACCCGGCCATGTTCGACTGCTTGCTCAGCGAGTAGATCGCGAGCGTGTTGGAGCGGTTCTCGCCGATCAGGCGAGGGTCCAGGATGCTCGGAATGCGCTCGGCGTCCCACGGAGCCTCCCAGCCGAACTCGGCGTAGCACTCGTCGTTCACGATGATCGCGTCGAGCTCGAGCGCTCGATCGTGTGCCGCGCGCAGGGCATCGAGGCCGAGCACACGACCATCGGGGTTGCCGGGAGAGTTCAGCCAGACGAGCGCGGTGTTCTCCGGCCATTCCGCCGGGTCGTCGCTCGCGAGCGCCGTCGCGCCGGCGATGGCGGCACCGATCGCGTACGTCGGATACGCAGCACGGGGGTGCACGACGACGTCGCCCTCACCCACACCCAGCATGAGCGGCAGGAGGGCGACGACCTCCTTCGAGCCGATGCTCGGAAGCACGTTGGCCGTCGTCAGGTTCACGCCCCGACGCCGCGCGTACCAGTCGACGATGGCCTCGCGCAGGGCTGGCGTGCCGACCGTCAGGGGGTAGGCGTGCGCATCCGTCGCCGCACTGAGGGCATCCCGCACGAGTGCGGGAGTGGGATCGACCGGCGAACCGATCGAGAGGTCGATCGCGCCGCCCGGATGCCGTCTCGCCTGCTCCGCGTACGGCGCCATGCTCTCCCAGGGGTAGTCGGGAAGGGGCGCGAGCCCCATCAGTCGACCTGTCCCATCAGTGGGCCTGGGGCGGCAGCACGGCGATGACCGGGTGGTCCTTGGCAATGACGCCGACCTTCGCCGCGCCTCCGGGAGACCCGATGTCGTCGAAGAACTCGACGTTGGCCTTGTAGTAGTCCGACCACTGCTCGGGAAGATCGTCCTCGTAGTAGATCGCCTCGACGGGGCAGACGGGCTCGCAGGCACCGCAGTCCACGCATTCGTCGGGGTGGATGTAGAGCGAGCGCTCTCCCTCGTAGATGCAGTCGACGGGGCACTCGTCGATGCACGCGCGATCCTTCACGTCCACGCATGGAAGAGCAATGACATAGGTCACGGTGATCCGGTTCCCTTCGAGAAGATCTCTTTGCAGTCTACGCGCGCGTCGCCGACGGCAGCTTCGGCCAGGCCAGCACGAGAGCCGCAACAATCGCGGGAGTGAAGAGCCAGACGAGTCCCGGCGTTCCCTGCGGGATGAGGACGGAGCCGCCGACGCTGCGCAGCGACAGCAGCGCATTCACGCCCACGATCCCGATCGCGCAGGCGCCGACGACGAGCCGGTCCTGAAGGGCCAGGCGCAACCCGACGAGCAGGCAGATGACGCCGGCGATGGCAAGGATGAGCCCCCACGGCACGCTCAGGCCCGCGACGGCGACGGTGGACTGGTGGGCGACCGTTCCCGCGGCCGCATACACCGCGCCGAGCACGAGGGCGATGAACGCCGTGCCCAGGCGAGCTCCCCACGAGGTGCGCTCGACGGGCGATCGGTCCAGCGACGACGAATCGCCGGCGCTCACGAGTGGCTCTGACATGGCATCCCTTCTGCGTGCACCCCGATTCCAGCGACTGCTGGGTACTGCCTGCGAACGACCTCGCGGCGACTGGACAGGCGACACGGCGGCGGTTAGAGTCGATTTCGGTTAGGTTAGCCTTACCAACTCCCCCGCTCCCCCAACGGAAATCAGTCGTGCTCGCAAACTACCTCATCGGACTGCGCGAGGGCCTCGAGGCCGGCCTCGTCGTGGGCATCCTGGTCGCCTACCTGCGCAAGGTCGGGCGCCTCGACGTGCTCCCGCGGCTCTGGGTCGGCATCGCCGCCGCGATCGTGGTCTCGCTGGGCGTCGGCGCGCTTCTCACCTGGGGTCCGTACGGCCTCAGCTTCCAGGCCCAGGAGGTGCTCGGCGGCACGTTCTCGGTGCTCGCCGTCGGGCTCGTCACCTGGATGATCTTCTGGATGGCCGGCCATGCCCGGGAGTTGAAGCACGACCTGCACACCCGCATGGATGCGGCCCTCGCCGGCGTCGGGGCCGGCATCGTCGTGCTCGGCCTGCTCAGCGTGGGCCGCGAGGGCATCGAGACCGCACTCTTCGTCTGGGCGACCGTCGCCTCGAGCGGCAATGCCGTGGCCGGCGGCATCGGCGCCCTTCTCGGCATCCTCACCGCCATCGTGATCTCGTACCTCATCTACCGCGGGTTCGTGCGCATCAACCTCTCGCGCTTCTTCACCTGGACGGGCGCGTTCCTCATCGTCGTCGCTGCGGGCGTGCTGGCCTACGCGGTCGGCGACCTGCAGGAGGCCGGCGTGCTTCCCGGGGTCGGCGTCGTGGCCTACAGCCTCGCCGGGCTCGTCCCGCCGACGAGCTGGTACGGGGCGTTGCTCGGGGGCGTGTTCAACTTCACACCCGAACCGACGTGGGCCCAGGTCATCGCCTGGTGCCTCTACATCGTGGTGGTCGGCGGACTCTTCCTGCGCCAGGTGCTCGGGAAGACTCCCGCACCTGCGGCATCGGCGGCAACCGCATCCGCCCCGGCGAAGGCGTCGGTCGGCAGCGTCGCCCCGCTCGTGCACCATTCCGCCTGAACCGTTCCTCCCATCTCTCACACCGCACCTCGAGGAGTACACCCATGCCCCGCAGACTTCTGGCCGGCGTCATCGGAGCAGGGGCGCTCGTGCTCGCGCTGACCGGCTGCGTGCCCAACAACACCGGGGACGGGAACGCGGCGGCCGCCGTCAAGGTCGCGATCACGGATGACACCTGCGCCGTGACCGAGAACACGACCCCCTCCGGCGCAACCGCCTTCACCATCACCAACACCGGCAGCGATGTCAACGAGTTCGAGATCCTCGCCTCAGACAAGCTGCGCATCGTCGGCGAGAAGGAGAACATCACCCCGGGCCAGACGGTCACCTTCACCGCCCAGCTCGAACCCGGCTCCTACTTCACGGCCTGCAAGTTCCAGCAGGTGGGCTCCCCCGTCGGGCTGGCCGCCTTCACGGTCACCGGAACCGCCACGGAACTCAGCTCCGACGCCAAGAAGCTCAGCGCGAGCGCCGTGACCAACTACGTGTCGTACATCACCTCGCAGGTCGGCGAACTCATCCCGGCCGTGCAGACGTTCACCACGGCCTACGCGGCCGGCGACGACGCGACCGCGCGCCGTCTCTTCCCTACCACGCGCGCCTTCTACGAGCGCATCGAGCCGACCGCGGAGGCCTTCGGCGACCTCGACCCCAAGCTCGACTACCGCGAGGTCGACGCCGCTGCCGAGGGCCTGGACTGGACCGGATTCCACCGCATCGAGAAAGACCTGTGGCCGCCGGCCGCCGACGCCCTGAACTCCGACGGCACGAGTGCTCTGCTCGACTGGGCACCCTCGTCACCCGAGCAGCGTCGGCAGTTCGCCGACCAACTCGTCGCCGACACCAATCAGCTCGCCACGCTCGTGAACGCCGACGACTTCACCGTGAGCCTCGCCGACATCTCCAACGGCGCCATCGGCCTGCTCGACGAGGTGGCGAGCGGCAAGATCACCGGCGAGGAGGACTGGTGGTCGGGGACCGACCTGACCGACTTCGCGGCCAACGTGCAGGGTGCCGACGTCGCCTACGGCAACGTGCGCGACATCGCGCTGAGCAAGGGAAGCGCCGGCAAGAAGCTGGCTGGCCGCATCGATGCGGAGTTCACGAGCCTGAACACCCTGCTCGCCCAGTACGGCAGCATCGACGCGGGTTTCGTGAACTACCACGACGTGACGGATGCGCAGAAGAAGGAGCTCTCCGACCAGGTGAACGCCCTGGCCGAGCCACTGTCCCGGCTCACGGCTCTCGTTCTGGGAGACTGACCGGATGACGCGCCGCCGCTCGGGAAAGCCGCTGCAGACGACGCCACGGGACGACGCTCCCGCGGCGTCTGCGGGCGTCTCCCGGCGCGGACTGCTCGGACTGGTCTCCGCGGGGGCAGCGGGGGTCGTGGTCGGGGGCGCCGGTGGCGCCGCGATCGGAACGGGCGTGGCGGCCGCGGCCGCGAGCCGGAACGCCGTCTATCCATTCTACGGGGAGCACCAGGCCGGCATCACGACCCCGGTGCAGGACCGCCTGCACTTCGCCGCCTTCGACATGGACGCCTCAGCGCGTCGGCAGGACCTCATCGACCTGCTGAAGGAATGGAGTGCGGCGGCCGCCCGGATGACCCGGGGCCTCGAGGTCGGTCAGCACGGCGCGGTCGGCGGCTCCGATGTCGCTCCGCCCGAGGACACCGGCGAGGCCCTTGACCTGCCCGCGGCGGGCCTGACCATCACCATCGGCTTCGGCCCCACGCTGTTCCAGGCGAGCGATGGCACCGATCGCTTCGGGCTCGCCTCGAAACGGCCGGAGCAGCTCGCTCCGCTGCCGCGGTTCGCCGGCGACAGCCTGCAGCCGGGCCTCAGCGGCGGGGACCTGTGCGTGCAGGCCTGCGCGGACGACCCGCAGGTGGCGGTGCACGCCATTCGCAACCTCAGTCGCATCGCGTTCGGCCGGGCGAGCATCCGCTGGTCGCAGCTGGGATTCGGGCGCACCTCCTCGACATCGACGAGCCAGGTCACCGCGCGCAACCTGATGGGGTTCAAGGACGGAACGGCCAACCTCAAGGCGGAGCAGCCTGCGGCGGTGCAGAAGCAGGTGTGGGTCTCCCCTGCCGAGGGCCCCGCCTGGCTGGCCGGCGGGAGCTATCTCGTCACCCGCAAGATCCGCATGGTCATCGAGACGTGGGACCGGGCCCAACTGCAGGAGCAGGAGCGGGTCATCGGCCGCTCCAAGGGCGTCGGCGCCCCGCTCTCGGGCGGTACGGAGTTCACCGCACCCGACTTCTCCGCCACCGGCGCCACCGGGTCACCGCTCATCGACAGGGCAGCCCACGTGCGGCTCGCGCATCCCGACCAGAACAAGGGAGCACAGCTGCTGCGGCGCGGCTACAACTACGTCGACGGCAACGACGAGCTCGGGCGTCTCGACGCCGGCCTGTTCTTCATCTCCTACCAGCGCTCGCCCGAACAGTTCATCGGCATCCAGCGAAACCTCTCCTCCGACGCGCTGAACGAGTACATCCGTCACATCGGATCTGCGATCTTCGCAGTGCCGCGCGGAGCCCGGGACGGCGCATTCGTGGGAGAAGAGCTGTTCGCCTGATCGGCCCGCCTCAGCCCGTGGAGGCTTCCACCGGGGTGACGGTGTAGATCAGGCCATCCTTGCTGCCGGCGACGACGACCCCGTAGTCCTCGTTCGTCATGGCCACCACGCCACCGTCGGCGCCCTGCATGTCGGCACCCTCGTCGGGCGTGAAACCCGCGACCTCGAGCTTGGCGCGCGCATCCGCCAGCGGATCGGCCCCCTTCGCGGAGATCGTCACGATCCAGCCCTTCTGGCCATCGCCGCTGCCGCGCGCGCCGAACAGCACCTCGCCCTCGACGACGGGCACCTCCTTCGGCCAGTCGGAGGGCAGCTTTCCGCTCCCCACGGCGACCTGGCCGCCGCTGACCTTGTTCACGATGTCCTGCACCGAGCACCCCGCCAGCGCAGGCGTCAGCGACACCACTGCAGCCAGGGCGATGGCGATCGGTCGATGCGGCCGTCGAGCGTGCGTGCGTTCTCTGGGCGCGTTCATGACGGGCCTCCCTCGCTCTCGCGCCCAGCCTACGCTCGAGCCGGTGGCGCGCGGTGCCCGAATAGGCCTCTCGCGGGCCGGCGCCGGATACACGAACGCGCACCCCGTCGCCGGGATGCGCGTCGCGTGATCGCTGCTTCGGATCAGGCCTGGTTGGCCTTCTTCAACCGCGAGGTGGCGCGTGCGCGCGACTGCGCGTCGAGCTCGACCTTGCGGATGCGCACGGCGGTCGGGGTGACCTCGACGCACTCGTCCTCGCGGGCGAACTCGAGGCACTCCTCGAGGGAGAGCTGGCGCGACGGAGTCATCGACTCGAAGTTGTCGGCCGTGGACTGACGCATGTTCGTCAGCTTCTTCTCCTTGGTGATGTTCACGTCCATGTCGTCGGCGCGCGAGTTCTCGCCGATGACCATGCCCTCGTAGACCTCTTCGGTCGGGTTGACGAAGAACGTCATGCGCTCCTGAAGGGCGATGATCGCGAACGGGGTCACGACACCGGCACGGTCGGCCACGATGGAGCCGTTGTTGCGCGTCACGATCTCGCCCGCCCAGTCGCCGTAGCCGTGCGAGATGGCGTTCGCGATGCCGGTGCCGCGCGTCGTGGTGAGGAACTCCGTGCGGAAGCCGATGAGCCCGCGCGAGGGAACGACGAACTCCATGCGCACCCAGCCGGTGCCGTGGTTGGCCATGTTCTCCATGCGCCCCTTGCGGGTCGCCATGAGCTGCGTGATCGCCCCGAGGTATTCCTCGGGGGCGTCGATCGTCAGGTGCTCATACGGCTCCTGCAGCTTGCCGTCGACACGCTTGGTGACCACCTGCGGCTTGCCGACGGTGAGCTCGTAGCCCTCGCGGCGCATCTGCTCGACGAGGATGGCGAGGGCCAGCTCGCCGCGTCCCTGCACCTCCCAGGCGTCGGGGCGGCCGATGTCGACGATCTTGAGCGAGACGTTTCCGACCAGTTCCCGGTCGAGGCGGTCCTTGACCATGCGGGCGGTGAGCTTGTGGCCCTTGACCTTGCCGACGAGCGGCGAGGTGTTGGTTCCGATGGTCATCGAGATGGCGGGGTCATCGACGTGGATCTGCGGCAGCGGGTGCACGTTGTCGGGGTCGGCGAGGGTCTCGCCGATCGTGATGTCCTCGAATCCGGCGACGGCCACGATGTCGCCGGGGCCGGCGCTCTCCGCGGGGTAGCGCTCGAGGGCGCGGGTCTTGAGCAGCTCAGTGATGCGCACGTTCTGCACCTGGCCGTCGTGGCGCACCCAGGCCACGGTCTGGCCCTTGGAGAGGGTGCCGTTGAAGACGCGCAGCAGGGCGAGCCGGCCGAGGAACGGCGACGCGTCGAGGTTGGTCACCCACGCCTGCAGGGGCGCCTCGTCGTCGTAGGTCGGGGCCGGGATGTGCTCGAGGATCGCACCGAAGAGCGGCTCGAGGTCGGGGTTGTCGGGAAGCTCGCCGTTGGCCGGCTTGTTCAGGCTCGCGGCGCCGTTGCGGCCCGAGGCGTAGACGACGGGAACGTCCAGCAGCGCGTCGACGTCGAGGTCGGGCACGTCGTCGTGAAGGTCGGAGGCCAGCCCCAGCAGCAGGTCCTGGCTCTCGGCGACGACCTCGTCGATGCGCGCATCGGGGCGGTCGGTCTTGTTGACCAGGAGGATGACGGGCAGCTTGGCCTCGAGGGCCTTGCGCAGCACGAAGCGGGTCTGGGGCAGCGGCCCCTCGGAGGCATCCACCAGCAGCACGACACCATCGACCATGGAGAGGCCGCGCTCGACCTCGCCGCCGAAGTCGGCGTGACCCGGGGTGTCGATCACGTTGATCGTGATGGGGGTGCCGTCGGAGTGGGCGCCGCGGTAGGTGATCGCCGTGTTCTTGGCGAGGATCGTGATGCCCTTCTCACGCTCGAGCTCGTTCGAGTCCATCGCGCGCTCATCGACGTGGGCGTGGTCGGAGAAGGAGTGGGTCTGGTTGAGCATGGCGTCGACGAGCGTCGTCTTGCCATGGTCGACGTGGGCGACGATGGCCACATTCCGGAGGTCTGCGCGCGTGGCGATGGCCATGAAGAAATTCCTTAGGTGTCTGTCTCGCGCCGGCGAATCGCCGGTCCCCGCGAGCGTCTCGAAGGGCGGATGCCCGCGAACGTGCCGGCATCATTGCGGTCCGCGCTCCCCACGAAGGGGGCGTCGCTGTGGGAGGTGCGGGAGCCACGACGGGCTCCAAGCACACAAGTGTACCGTGCTTCAGGAGACGACGGACGCCGCGACGGCCTCGAGGGGCCGCCGCGGCATCCGCTGCGGGAGAAACTCAGCTCGCGAGCTCGATTCCCGCACCCGGGATCGCGGCGAGCAGGTCTTGGGTATAGCGCTCGCGCGGGTTGTCGAAGACCTCATCGGTGGTCGCGGCCTCGACGATCTTGCCCTTCTGCATGACGCTGACGTAGTCGGCGATCACGCGCACGACCGCGAGGTCGTGCGTGATGAAGAGGTAGGTCAGGTCGAGCTCGGCCTGCAGGTCGGCGAGCAGGCGCAGGATCTGCGCCTGCACGAGCACGTCGAGCGCCGAGACGGCCTCGTCGAGGATGACGATCTCGGGCTTCAGTGCGAGGGCACGCGCGATGGCGATGCGCTGGCGCTGACCGCCCGAGAGCTCGTTGGGGTAGCGGCTGACGAGGGTGCGCGGAAGCGAGACCTGGTCGAGCAGCTCGTAGACGCGCTCGCGGCGCGTGGCACGTGTGCCGTAGCCGTGAACGTTCAGCGGTTCGCCGATGGTGTTGCCGATGTTGCGCAGCGGGTTCAGGGAGCCGTAGGGGTCCTGGAACACCGGCTGCATCCGGCTGCGTAGGTTGAACAGCTGCTTGCCGGATGCCGCAGCGAGGTCCTGTCCGCCGACGACGATCTTGCCGCTCGTGGCCGTCTCGAGGGCGAGCAGCATCTTCGCGACCGTCGACTTGCCCGATCCCGACTCGCCGACGAGGGCCATCGTGGTGCCCTTGTCGATCGTGAACGAGACCTTGTCGACGGCGGTGAACTCGCCGGAGCCGCGGATCTTGAAGACCTTGGTGAGGTCTTCGACCACGATGGCGGGCTCCTTGGCCGTGATCTCCTCGATGGACTCCGCGTGGCGCTCCGCCGTCGCGATGAGGTCGATGACCTCTGCGCCGGCGTCGTTGGAGTGGTCGAGTTCGGCCGCGCTCAGGCTCGTGCTGGACTGGATGCGGCGCGAGGCAAGGCTCGGCGCCGCAGCCACCAGGCGCTGGGTGTAGGGATGCCGCGGGTTGCGGAGGATCTCAGCGGAGGAGCCGGACTCCACCACGCGGCCCTTGTACATCACGACGAGCTTCTCGGCTCGCTCGGCTGCGAGTCCGAGGTCGTGCGTGATGAAGAGCAGCGTGGTGCCGAGGTCGCGCGTGAGGGTCTCGAGGTGGTCGAGGATCACGCGCTGAACCGTCACGTCGAGAGCCGAGGTCGGCTCGTCGGCGATCAGCAGCTTGGGGTTGGATGCCAGGCCCATGCCGATGAGCACGCGCTGTCGCATTCCGCCCGAGAACTGGTGCGGGAACTGACGCAGACGGCGGTCGGCGTCCTGCAGGCCGGCCTGCTTGAGCACCTCGACGGCGCGCGCCTTCACGTCCTTCTTGCCGGTCGCGATGCCGTTGGCGCGAATGGCCTCCTGCACCTGGAAGCCGATGGACCACACCGGGTTCAGGTTCGACATCGGGTCCTGCGGGACGAAGCCGATGCGCTTTCCGCGCACGTTCTCCATCTCCTTCTGCGAGAAGGTCGCGAGGTCTTCACCGTCGAGCAGGATCTGCCCGCCGGTGATCTTCCCCGTTCCGGGCAGCAGGTTGATGATCGCGTGGGCCGTGGTCGACTTGCCCGACCCCGACTCCCCCACGATCGCGAGCGATTCGCCGCGGTAGAGGGAGATGTTGACGCCGTCGACGGCCTTCACGACGCCGGTCTGGGTGCTGAAGCCGACCTCGAGGTCCTTGATCTCGAGGATGGGACGCTCGGTCTCCTCCGTCGAACTCGTGCGGGCGGCCGGCGCTGTCGCGAGCCCACCGGTCGTTGCGGGGTGGCTCATCGCTGGGCCCTCGCCTTCGGGTCGAGCGCATCGCGAACGACCTCACCGAGCATGATGAAGCTCAGCACGGTGATCGAGAGCGCGAGGGACGGGTAGATCAGGGTCATCGGGTTGTTGCGCAGGTCGTTCTGGGCCTGGCTGATGTCATTGCCCCACGACATCGTCGTCGGCGGCAATCCCACTCCGAGGAAGGAGAGGGTTGCTTCTGCCACGATCGCCGCAGCGAGCGAGATCGTCGTCACGACGATGACCGGAGCGATCGAGTTGGGCAGCACGTGCCGCACCAGGATGCGGAACCGCGACACGCCCAGGGCGGTCGCCGCCATGACGAAGTCGGCATTCTTCACCCGCAGGATCTCCGCCCTCAGCACGCGCGCGGTCGATGGCCAGGCGAAGATGCCGATGGCCAGCGAGATGATCCACACGCTGCGGTAGGCCGAGAACACCGACATGATGACCACGGCGGCCAGGATGTAGGGGATCGAGAAGAAGATGTCGCCGACGCGCGAGAGCACCGCGTCGACCCAGCCGCCGTAGAAGCCGGCGAAGGCGCCGAAGACGATGCCGAGCACCGCGACGAGCACGGTCACGATGATGCCCACCGAGAGCGACGTCGACGTGCCGAAGATGATGCGCGCGTAGACGTCGCAGCCCTGCTTCGTGTACCCCAGCCAGTGCCCGTTCGAGGGGCCCTGGTTGCTGAAGTCGAGGTTGCAGTAGCGCGGGTCCACGCTCGTGAACAGGCTGGGGAACAGCGCAACGACCACAATGAGCACGATGAGCACCGATGAGATCCAGAACATGGCGCGCTTGCGCACGTCGTGCCAGGCGTCGATCCAGAGGTTGGACGGCTTGCCCTCGGTCTTGACGGAGTCGATCGCGACGAGCGGCGTCTCCTCGACCGGGGCGACGTAGTGTTCGAAGGTTCTGGTCTTACTTGGCATAGCGGATCCTCGGGTCGAGCACGGCGTAGAGCAGATCCACCAGCAGGTTCACCACGAGGTAGATCAGCACCATGACGGTGACGAACGACACGACGGTCGGACCCTCACCGCGGATGATGGCCTGGTAGAGAGTTCGTCCAACGCCGGGCACGTTGAAGATGCCCTCGGTGACCGTCGCTCCGACCATCAGCGTTCCGAAGTCCACAGCCAGGTAGGTCACGACCGGGATCAGCGAGTTGCGCAGGATGTGCACGGGAACGATGCGCCGGCGGCTGAGGCCCTTGCTCGCCGCGGTGCGCACGAAGTCCTGGCCGCCGGTCTCGATCACGCTCGAACGGGTCAATCGCATGATCTGCGCGAAGCTGATCGTGGCGAGCACGATCGCCGGGAGTATGAGGTCCTGAATCGGGGCGCCAGTGCCAACGGTGGTCCGGAACCATCCCAGCTTGATACCGAGCAGCCATTGCAGCACGAAGGCGATCACGAAGATCGGCAGCGAGATGAGCACGAGGCTGACGACGAGCGACGAGGCGTCGAAGATGCCGCCCTTGCGCAGGCCGCTCACGAGGCCGATGCCGATGCCGGCGACCATCTCGATGAGAACGGCGATCAAGGCCAGCCGCAGCGTGACGGGGAAGGTCTGCGCGAGGATCTCGGCAACGGGCTGACCCGAGAACGAGACACCGAGGTCGCCGTGCAGGATGTTGCCCAGGAAGATGAAGTACTGGACGATGAACGGCTGGTCCAGGTGGTACCGGGCGCGCAGGTCGGCCAGGACCGCGGGGTTCGGCGTCTTGTCGCCGAACAGGGCGACGATGGGGTCGCCCGGCATGGCGAAGACCATGAAGTAGATGAGGAACGTCGTGCCGAGCAGCACCGGAACGGCCTGCAGGATGCGACGGAGAATGTAGCCGGCCATGGGATCAGGCCCCGCTATCCGGGGATTCAGGCATGAGAGTGGAACCTAACTGTCGGACAACCTCGACCGATCCAGCTTAACGCGGTAGCGCGTGACGAGCATCGGCGAGCGTGGGAATGGGGCGGCAGCTCTTAGCTGCCGCCCCACGCAACGTCTCAGGGATTCTAACCCCCAAGCGGTGCCCAGCGAGAATTACTTGCCGGCCTTGGTGATCGCGTAGTAGAGCGGCACCGAGTTCCAGCCGAACTGGACGTCCGACACCTTGTCGCTCCAGGCGCCGTTCACCGTGGAGTACCACAGCGGGATGGCGGGAAGGTCCTGGAAGAGGATCTCCTGAACGTCCTGGAACTTCTTGTTGGCGGCATCGAGGTCGGTCTCTGCGAGGCCTTCCTTCAGCAGCTCGTCAACCTTGGGGTTGGAGTAGTCGCCGTCGTTCGAGCCTGCGCCCGTGCCGTAGAGCGGGCCGAGGAAGTTGTACAGGGCCGGGTAGTCGGCCTGCCAACCGGTGCGGAACGCCGTCTGGATGGAGCGGTCGGTGATCTTCGTGCGCGCCTCGGCGAACGTGGGGTACGGGTCGCCGGAGGCGTCGATGCCGAGCACGTTCTTGATCGAGTTCGTCGTGGCGTCGACCCAGTCCTGGTGTCCACCGTCGGCGTTGTAGGCGATCTTGAAGGTGCCGTCCCACGGGGAGATGGCGTCGGCCTTGGCCCACAGTTCCTTCGCCTTGTCGGCGTTGTAGTCCAGCACGTCCGCGCCCTTGAGCTTCTCCGAGTAGCCGTCGATGACGGGCGAGGTGAAGTCGTGCGCGGGGGTGCGGGTGCCCGAGAAGATCACGTCGGTGATCTGCTTGCGGTTGATCGCCAGCGAGATGGCCTGGCGACGCAGGTTTCCTTCCTCACCCGAGAAGTGGGGCAGGCGGGCCGGGATCGTGAACGACTGGAAGATCGCCGCGGCCTGGTTCACCGAGTGGTCCGGGAAGTCGTCCTGGTAGCTGCCCAGTGCGCTCGTGGGGATCTGGTCGACCACGTCGAGGTTGCCGCCCTGGAGGTCGGCGTACGACGCGTCCTGGGTGGCGTAGAAGATGATGTCGAGGCCGCCGTTCTTGGGAACACGTCCGCCCTTGTAGTCATCGTTCTTGACGAGGGAGATCTTCTCGTTGTGCTTCCAGGCGCTCTTGCCGTCGAGCTTGTACGGGCCGTTGCCGATGGGGTTCTGGCCGAAGGCGTCGAGGTCCTTCCACGCCGCCTCGGGCAGCGGGTAGAACGCGGAGTAGCCGAGACGCAGGGGGAAGTCCGACTCGGGCTGAACGAGGTCGACCGTGAAGGTGTTGTCGTCCACGACCTTCAGGCCGGGCAGCTCGGCGACGTTCTCGTCGTAGCTGAAGCCCTCGATCGACTCGAAGAAGTAGCTGGAGAGCTGGTTGTTGTCCTTGGCGGCGCCGTAGTTCCATGCCTTCACGAAGGACTCAGCGGTCACGGGCTCACCGTTGGTGAACTTCTGACCCGACTTGATCTTGATCGTGTAGTGCTGCGCATCGTCGGTCTTGATGGACTCGGCCATGTCGTTGACCGGCTTGCCCTTGGCGTCGTAGTACACCAGACCGGCGAAGATCTCGTCGAGGATCTTGCCGCCACCCGTTTCGTTGGTGTTCGTCGGGATCAGCGGGTTCTGGGGCTCGGAGCCGTTCGTGGTGATGACGGCCGACGAGGAACCCGTCGAGGCGGTGTCGCCGCTTCCCGTGCTGCAGCCGGACAGCGCGAGGGCGCCTGCCGCGGCAAGAGCAATGGCTGCTACGCCAAATCTCTTGTTTCTCAATTTTCCTCCTGTGAAGTGGGCGACGGCGGCACGGTTTTCGAGCGCGCGCGAGCGCCAATGAATCTAAAAGTATGGAGGAGAGGTCGAGAAACCAAACTCCGGGCGCAAACGTTACACATCAGAAACCAACCGGCCTCCCTTCCGGTGCTGCGACGCCACTTGCTGCAACAAAGTTGCGTGCGCCGTCCGTTCCTGGCAGGCGACTCCGCGTTCCGGTGAGAGGATGGGGCCTCGTGAGCGACTCATCGGTGCAGCCCCCGGCATCCGAGCCGATGTCGCGGTCGCGCACCTGGACCGAGATCGTGATCGTGCTCGGGCTCTCGCTCGGCGCATCGGCCGTCTATTCGATCGTCGCGATCATCGCCCGCGTGACGGATGAGAAGCCGCTGGCCGACCAGTCCGCCGCGCTGAATCCCGCCCAGTCCACCCGCGAGTGGCTGGACTTCACCTACCAGTTCCTCGACGTCTTCTTCGGATTGTTCGCCGTCGCGCTCGTGCTCTACCTTCTCTGGCAGCCCGGGCGCAGCCCGTTCCGGCGTATCGGCTTCGACCTGCGACGACCGGGGCGCGACGCGCTCGCCGGTCTCGGGCTGGCCGCCGTGATCGGCGTGCCCGGGCTCGGCCTCTACGCCCTCGGGCGCCTCGTCGGCATCACGGTCGACGTGCAGGCCTCGCCCCTGGATCCGCACTGGTGGAGCGTGCCCATCCTCGTACTGTCCGCATTGCGTGCCGCGTTGACGGAGGAGGTGATCGTGGTCGGCTACCTCTTCACGCGCCTGCGGCAACTGGGCTGGGGCCGCTGGAGCATCATCCTCTCAGCGGCGCTGCTGCGCGGCAGCTACCACCTCTACCAGGGCTTCGGCCCGTTCCTCGGCAATGCCGCGATGGGGGTCGTGTTCGGATGGTGCTATGCCCGGTGGGGCCGCGTCATGCCCCTCGTCATCGCGCACGCTCTACTCGATATCGTCTCGTTCGTGGGGTATCCGCTCGCTGTCGCCTGGTGGCCGGGCCTCTTCCACTGACGCGGGATACCCGGTAGGTGCGGCGCGCGAGGTGCTTCGCGTGCCGGTCGGCGGATGCCGGCAGCTCGAGCACGCGACGCGTCACGACCGCCGCCTGCGCGGCCTCAGGCCGAGGAGCCACACGGGGATCGGCCTGGGCGATCGCCTCATCGTCCGAAGCGAAGGCGGCACGCCGCGAGGGCGTGCACACGATGATGACCTCGGGTATCCACTGCGCGACGCCGTAGGCGTGGTCGCTCACGGCCTGGGCCTGGCGCAATGCCGCTGCGGTACCCGGATCGCGGCGTTGCAGGGCGGCCGCCCGCGACTCCAGGCTCAGCCTGTTGCCGATCGCGGCCAAGCCGATGATGAGGGCGACGAAGCCGACCTCGACGCCCGTCCACATGAGATCTACGAGATTCACGGACCCTCCCGATGCCTGGCCGCAGGCGAGGCAGCGCTGCGCCGATCGCAACCCTGCGCCGATCGCAACGCTACGCCGGGAGGGGCCGGAATGCTACCGGAATCGCCCCGGGCGATCAGTCGGCGAACGCCTCGGGCGGAGGGCACGCGCACACCAGGTTGCGGTCGCCGTACGCCTGGTCGATGCGGCGTACCGGGGCCCAGTACTTGGTGCGGATGAGAGCGTGCACCGGATAGACCGCCTGCTCCCGGGTGTACGGATGCTCCCACTCCCCCACGATCGCCGAACGTGCCGTGTGCGGCGCGTTCCGCAGCGGGTTGTCATCGGCCGGCCACTCGCCCCGGCCGACCGCATCCGCCTCGGCCTTGATCATGATCATCGCCTCGATGAAGCGGTCGATCTCGTCGAGGTCCTCGCTCTCGGTCGGCTCCACCATGAGCGTTCCCGCGACGGGGAACGACATGGTCGGTGCGTGGAAGCCGTAGTCGATCAGGCGCTTGGCCACGTCGTCGACGCTCACGCCGGTCGCCGCGGTCAGCGGGCGCACATCGATGATGCACTCGTGCGCCACGAGCCCGTTGTCCCCGGTGTAGAGCACCGGATAGTGCTCGCGCAGCCGGACGGCGATGTAGTTGGCCGAGAGCACAGCAGCGCCCGTGGCCTGCTTGAGCCCCTCCGCCCCCATCATGCGCACGTAGGCCCACGAGATCGGCAGGATGGACGGGGAACCGTACGGAGCCGCGGAGATCGGTCCGCCGGCGTGCACGACGGGGTCGGCTCCGCGCGAGACGTGGTCGGCACGCTGGGCGAGCGGATGCCCGGGCAGGAACGGCGCAAGGTGCGCCTTCGCCGCGACGGGGCCGACGCCGGGGCCGCCGCCGCCGTGCGGGATGCAGAAGGTCTTGTGCAGGTTCAGGTGCGAGACGTCGCCGCCGAAGTCACCGAACCGCGCGAAGCCGAGCAGTGCGTTCAGATTGGCGCCGTCGACGTAGACCTGTCCGCCGGCGTCGTGCACGGCCTGCGTGATGGCGAGCACCTCGTGCTCGTACACGCCGTGGGTCGAGGGATAGGTGATCATGAGCGCGGCGAGGGTCTCGGCGTGAGCGGCGATCTTCGCCCGCAGGTCATCGAGGTCGACGTTGCCGAGCTCGTCGCAGGCGACCACGACGACCTTCATGCCCGCGAGCACCGCGGAGGCGGCGTTGGTGCCGTGGGCGCTCGAGGGGATCAGGCAGACGGTGCGCTCGTCCTCCCCGTTGGAGGCGTGGTAGCCGCGGATGGCGAGCAGTCCCGCGAGCTCGCCCTGGCTGCCGGCGTTGGGCTGCAGTGAGACGGAGTCATAGCCGGTCACCTCGGCCAGCCAGCTCTCGAGCTGCTCGATCATGCCGAGCGAGCCCAGCACGTCGGCCTCGGGGGCGAACGGGTGCAGGTCGGCGAACTCCGGCCACGTCACCGCCACCATCTCGGTGGCGGCGTTGAGCTTCATGGTGCAGGAGCCGAGCGGGATCATGCCGCGATCCAGCGCGTAGTCCCGGTCGGCGAGCTGCTTCAGGTAGCGCATCATCGCGGTCTCGGAGTGGTGGCTGTTGAACACCGGGTGCCCCAGGTAGCCGCTCGTGCGGCGCAGCTCGTCGGGCAGGGAGTTCACCGCAGGGTCGGCGCGAACCGAGTACTCCCCCTCCACCGGCAGCCCGAACGCCGACGCGATGCGCTCGAGGTCGGCATCCGTCGTCGTCTCGTCGACCGAGACGCCCACCATGGCATCGTCGACGAGCAGCATGTTGTAGCCGAGCAGGCGCGCCCGCTCGACCACGAGCGCGGCCGATCCGGGAACCTGCACGCGCAGGGTGTCGAAGAACCGCTCGTGAGAAAGGTGCAGGTCATAGCCGCGCAGCGCTTCGGCGAGCGCCTCGGCGCGGGCAGCCACCATGGTGGCGATGTGACGGATGCCGTGCGGGCCGTGGTAGACCGCGTACATCGAGGCCATCACGGCGAGGAGCACCTGCGCGGTGCAGATGTTCGAGGTGGCCTTCTCGCGGCGGATGTGCTGCTCGCGCGCCTGCAGGCTGAGGCGGTAGGCCGGGTGGCCGTCGGCATCCTGCGAGACCCCGACGAGCCGTCCGGGCAGCTGACGCTCGAGCCCAGAGCGCACCGCCATGTAGCCGGCGTGCGGGCCGCCGAATCCCATGGGAACGCCGAAGCGCTGGCTGGTGCCTACGGCGACGTCGGCGCCGAACTCCCCGGGGCTCGTGATCAGTGCGAGGGCGAGCAGGTCCGCGGCGACGACCGCCAGGCCGCCCTGCGCCTTCGTCGCAGCGACGACGTCGGCGGGACTCCACACCCGGCCTGACGCGGAGGGGTACTGCACGAACACGCCGAAGTGGTCGCCGAGTGCGGCGATGCCCGCGGGGTCGAGGTCGGCGAGCGGCGCGGGCACGAGTTCGATTCCGACGGCGGCCGCGCGCGAGCTCAGCAGTGCGAGCGTCTGCGGAAAGGCGTCGGTGTCGACGATGAACCGGTTCGCTGCGCTCTTGGAGGCGCGGCGGGCCAGCAGCATCCCCTCGACGACGGCCGTTCCCTCGTCGAGCATGGAGGCGTTGGCGGTAGCGAGGCCCGTGAGGTCGGTGACCATGGTCTGGAAGTTGATCAGGGCCTCGAGCCGGCCCTGCGAGATCTCGGGCTGGTAGGGCGTGTAGGCGGTGTACCAGCTCGGGTTCTCGAGCACGTTGCGGGTGATGACGGACGGGGTCAGCGTGCCGTAGTAGCCCAGGCCGATGAGCGAGGTGCGCACCGTGTTCTGCGCGGCGATCCCGCGCAGCTCTTGCAGTGCCTGGCGCTCGGTCGCGGCGGGCGGGATCACCGAGTCCAGGTGCTGCCCGATCTGGATCGACGCGGGCACGGCGGCGGCGAGCAGCTCATCGAGCGAGTCGTAGCCGAGCGCATCGAGCATCACGCGCTGGGCATCGGGACCGACGCCGATGTGACGGCGACCGAAGGCGTCGGCGGCGAACGTGCCCCCGCCGAAGGCGCCGGTGGAAGCCGCGGTCGTTGGACGGTGCAGGTCGGTGAGCGTCATCGTGCCTTACTCTCCGCCGACGATCGCCGAGTACTCGTCGAACGAGAGCAGCGGGGGCAGCTCGGTGAACCGCACCTTGACGAGCCAGCCCTCGCCGAAGGGGTCGCTGTTCAGCAGTTCCGGGCTCGCCGTGACCGCATCGTTGGTCTCGGTGACCTCACCGTCGACCGGCGCGAACAGCTCTCCGACCGATTTCGTGGACTCGATCTCGCCGACGACGGTGCCACCCGAGATCTCGGTGCCGACGCTCGGCAGGTCGACGAACACGACGTCGCCGAGCTTGTCGGCTGCGTAGGCGGTGATGCCGATGGTGGCGATCTCCCCCTCGACGAGCACCCACTCGTGCTCGGCGGTGTACTTCAGTTCGGTCTTGTCAGCCACGTGCTGCGTCCTCTCGAGGGGGGTTTACTTCTGGCGCTTGTAGAAGGGAAGGGGCACGACTCTGGCGGGGATGCGGGTCCCGCGCACGTCGATGTAGAGCTCCGTGCCCTCGGCAGCCAGGTCGGGGTGAACATAGGCCATGGCGATCGGATGCCCGAGTGTCGGCGAGAGCGCTCCGCTCGTCACGATTCCGGCTGGCGGCTCATCGTCGCCCTCGGCAGCCGGGGTCGCGTAGACGTCGTAGCCGGCCCTGCCCGCGCGGCGGCCCTCCGCCGCGAGGCCGACGAGCACGGGCGCGTCCCCGTCGGGGCCGGCCTCGGCGGCCGATCTGCCGACGAAATCGCCCTTCTTGGCGAGGGCCACGACCCGGCCGAGGCCGGCTTGGGCGGGATGGATGTCGGTTCCCAGCTCATGTCCGTACAACGGCATCCCGGCCTCGAGTCGAAGGGTGTCGCGGCTGGCCAGGCCGGCCGGCACCACGCGGGGGCCGCCGGTCTCCTGCAGTGCCCGCCAGATGCGCGCGGCACGCGCGACGCCGACGTAGATCTCGAAGCCGTCCTCGCCGGTGTAGCCGGTGCGGGCAACGAGCACCGGGCCACCCTCGAACTCCGCGGCGATGCAGCGGTAGTAGCGCAGCGCGGCGACGGCCGCGATGAAGTCGTCGGCGTCGTTGCCAGGGCCCTGCACTCCGAATCCAGGGGTCTGCTGCAGGATGTCGAGGGCCTCGGGCCCCTGGAGAGCGATGAGCGCGATCTCATCGCTCTCGTCCTGCACGTCGGCCTCGAACGGCGCTGTGCGATCGCGCAGCTCCTCGGCCACGAGTTCGCGGTTGGAGGCGTTCGCGACCACGAGGTAGCGGTCCTCGCCGGTGCGGTAGACCACGAGGTCATCGAGCACGCCGCCCTCGCGACCCAGCAGCAGGGTGTACTTCGCCTGGCCGATCTCGATGGCCGAGAGCGCGCCGGCGAGCGCGTAGTCGAGCGAGGCGGCAGCCTCGGGCCCGACCACGAGGATCTCCCCCATGTGGGACAGGTCGAAGAGGCCCGCGTGGGTGCGCACGGCGTGGTGCTCGGCGAGATCGCTCGAGTAGCGCACCGGCATCTGCCAGCCGGCGAAGTCGGTGAAGCTCGCGCCGGCATCGACGTGCGTCTGGTGCAGGGGGCTGAGTCGGTCGGACACGAGTTCTCCAGGGATGCGCAAGCGGCGCGGTCGAGACCGCTGGGAACTCCCCCTCTGTCGTTTCTGCCTGAGAGTTTCGCTTCGCGTTCGTCGCGGGGAGCTTTCACCGTCGGCGGGATGCCCTGTACGGCAGGCATCCGCTTTTCAGAGTGGCCTCGTCTTTGCGGTGTGGTGACCTGAGAGATTGGCGGGGAGGCTTGCTCCGTCGGTGCCGGCGAACCGGCTCTCCCGCAAGGCGTCGATGGCCCGATATGAGATTGTGGGGCCAGTCTAGCGGCACCCCGACGGCCTCAGGACGCGTCGACGGGCACCAGCCTCAGGGTCACGCCGTGCGACTTCTCACCGACGACCGTCCCCACGATGCGCGGACCGTGCCGGTCGTACTTGGCGTGGTACGCCGCGTCGATGTCGTCCTGGGCGGCGTCCTCGGCATCCGCGAACTCGACGTCGCGTTCCACTCCCGCGGCGCGGATGCTGCCCCGCCCGCTGGCGAGCGCGCGACGGTACCACGGGTTGTCCGAGCCGTAGGCGGAACGGACGTAGAGCTCGTCGCCCGCCCTGACCGCCCAGATGGTGACGTATGGACGCAGCGATCCGTCGGCGCGTCGAGAGGCGATGCCGATCTCTTCCGCCGCACCGATCTTCTGCAGTTCCTCTGGAGTCCAGTCGGCCATCACATCACCCGCTCTGCCGTCGCCCGGGACCGGCCCCAGGCTCTCCCACCATTCAAGTGCATTCGGCCCCACGGCGGGAGGCCTGGCGCAACCCCTCTCCGCGGTGTAACCGACACGCCCTCGGTTTGGAGTTCTGGTCGGATTGACTGTAAGGTGAGCCTCGAGTTACGGTCATCATGACCATTACTCGGCTGAACGATCGGATCGCGAGCATGAGCGCAGCGCAGACGGGGCCTGAACGGGCACCCGAAGCCGGCACGGGTGCGGCCCTCGCTGTCTCGACGGTCATCTTCGCGCTCCGACCTGACGAGGCCACCGGCCGGATGACGCTCTGGACGCCGCTCGTGCGCCGCATCCGTCAGCCGCAGCAGAACCTCTGGGCGCTTCCGGGCGGGTGGCTGCCCACCGATGAGGAGCTCGTGACCGCCGCCGCCCGCACGCTCGGCGAGACAACGGGGCTGGCGCCCACCTACCTCGAGCAGCTGTACACCTTCGGCGACCTCGGCCGCTCCCCCGGCCGCCGCGTGATCTCGGTCGTGTACTGGGCACTCGTGCAGTCCTCCGAGGCGGAGCGCGCCGCCGTCGGCGAGAACGTGCGCTGGTTCGCCGCCGACCAGCTGCCCGCCCTGGCCTTCGATCACAATCGCATCGTCGAGTACGCGCTCTGGCGGCTGCGCACGAAGGTCGAGTACGCCCGCATCGCCCACGCCTTCCTCGGTGAGACGTTCACGCTGGCCGAACTGCGCGAGGTGCACGAAGCCGTGCTGCAGCGCACCCTGGACCCCGCGAACTTCCGTCGCACGGTCGAGGCGTCGGGAACCGTCGTGCCGACCGGCGAGCTGCAGTCCGGCACCCGCCACCGCCCCGCGCGGCTCTACCGCTACGAGGCATCCGTCGACCTCGCCGACCGGGGACCCCTCGGCCGCGAACGCGTCACCCGAACAGGAGAACAGCAGTGAGCATCATCGAGACCCGCCCCGTGCCCGCCTCCGTCGACTTCGTCATCCGATCGGTCGAGGGCGGAACGTCGACGGGCAGCACGTGCACGCCCGAGCTCGCGAAGGGCCCGTGGGAGTTCGATCGCGGCGCGCCGGGCTATGGGCCGGGTTCGTCGATGGGCGACGTGATTCCGGTCGGGTCGCCGCGCCAGGGCGAGCTGCCGCGGGAGTACCGCGCGGCATCCGGACTCGAGCTCGACGTGCGCATCCGCGCGGCCAAGAAGACGCTCGGTGACCGGGCCGTCATTCTGGGGCACTTCTACCAGCGCGACGAGGTCGTGCAGTACGCCGACTTCGTCGGGGACTCCTTCCAGCTCGCCAAGGCGGCACAGGCGAAGCCGGACGCCGAGGCGATCATCTTCTGCGGCGTGCACTTCATGGCCGAGACCGCCGACGTGCTCTCCGCGCCCGAGCAGGCGGTCATCCTGCCGAACCTCGCCGCGGGCTGCTCGATGGCCGACATGGCCGACATCGACTCCGTGCAGGAGTGCTGGGAGGCGCTGGAGGACCTCTACGGGACCGAGCCGGATGCCGAGGGCCGGGTTCCGGTCATCCCCGTCACCTACATGAACTCGTCCGCGGCGCTCAAGGGCTTCTGCGGAGAGCACGGCGGCATCGTCTGCACCTCCTCGAACGCCGAGACGGTGCTCGAGTGGGCCTTCGAACGCGGTCAGCGGGTGCTGTTCTTCCCCGACCAGCACCTCGGCCGCAACACGGCCAAGGCCATGGGCGTTCCGCTCGAGCGGATGCCGATGTGGAACCCGCGCCGCCCCCTCGGCGGCAACGACGCGGCTGCGCTCAACGACGCCCGCGTCATCCTGTGGCACGGTTTCTGCAGCGTGCACAAGCGCTTCACCGTCGACCAGATCGCGCGGGCGCGCATCGACCACCCGGGCGTTCGCGTGATCGTGCACCCCGAGTGCCCGATGGCCGTCGTCGACGCGGCCGACGAGTACGGCTCGACCGACTACATCACCAAGGCGATCGCCGCGGCTCCCGATGGCTCGACCTTCGCGATCGGCACCGAGATCAACCTCGTGCAGCGCCTCGCCGCCCAGTACCCCCAGCACACCATCTTCTGCCTCGATCCGGTGATCTGCCCCTGCTCGACGATGTACCGCATCCACCCGGGCTACCTCGCGTGGGTGCTCGAATCACTCGTGCACGGCGAGGTCGTCAACCGCATCACCGTGGCCGCCGACGTCGCGGAGCCCGCGCGCGTCGCCCTCGAGCGGATGCTGGCCGCCAAGCCTCCGGTCGGCCCCGTGGCTGCGCTGGCGGGGGCCTGATCATGCGCGTGCTCGTCATCGGCAGCGGCCTCGCCGGGCTGTTCGCCGCGGTGCGCGCCGCGGATGCCGGCCACGAGGTCCAGCTCGTGACCAAGGGCGCGCTGGCCGCGAGCAACACGGCGTACGCCCAGGGCGGCATCGCGGCCGCCCTCTTTCCGGATGACTCCACCGACAGCCACATGCTCGACACCCTCGCGGCCGGCGACGGCATCTGCGACGTGAACGCCGTGCGCGTGCTCGTGGACGAGGGGCCGGCGCGCGTTCGCGACCTCATCCGTTTCGGCGTGCGCTTCGACTCCGACGGCGCGGCACTGGCCCGCGGCTTGGAGGCCGCCCACGTGCGTGCGCGGGTGCTGCACGCCGGCGGCGATGCGACGGGTGCCGCCATCGAGCAGGCGCTGATCGCATCCGTTCGCGCGCGTGCCGTGCAGATCTTCGAGCACACGATGCTCCTCGACCTGCTGACGGATGCGGCGGGCGCCGTCACGGGCGCCACCCTGCTCCCGACCTCGGCCGAGGTGCCGACCAGGTTCGACGTGTTCGCCGATGCCGTGATCCTCGCCACCGGAGGCGCCGGCCAGCTCTACGCCCACACGACCAACCCTGCGGTGGCCACCGCCGACGGAGTCGCGGCGGCCTGGCGCGCGGGAGCGCAACTGGCCGATCTCGAGTTCGTGCAGTTCCATCCCACCGCTCTCGCCATCCCCGGCACCCCGCTCGTCTCCGAGGCGGTCCGTGGAGAAGGAGCCGTGCTCGTGAACGAGCGCGGCGAGCGCTTCATGCTCGACGTGCATCCGCTCGCGGAGCTCGCCCCGCGCGACGTCGTGGCGCGAGCGATCGCCGTCGAGATGGCGGCACAGGGCGGTGTTCCGGTGCGACTGGATGCGACGGCCATCGGCCGCACGGAACTCGAGCACCGCTTCCCCACGATCACCGCTGCGACGCGCGCCGCGGGCTACGACTGGGCGTCGTCGCCGGTGCCCGTCTCGCCCGCGGCGCACTACTGGATGGGCGGCATCGCCACCGATCTCGACGGCGCAACCTCCCTGGCCGGTCTGTTCGCGATCGGTGAGTGCGCCTGCACGGGCGTGCACGGTGCGAACCGGCTGGCATCCAACTCACTCCTCGAGGCCGCTGTCTTCGCCGACCGGGCCGTGCGGGCGCTCCCCACTCGTGCGCCGGTGCCGATCAGCGGAGCCGACGGCCGCCACGCCGATGCCGCGGCGCCTGAACCCGGCGCGTCGCATCCGAACTCCGCCGACTCGCACGGCAGCCTTCGGTCCGAGATCCAGGCGATCATGTGGGAGAACGTCGGCGTCTTGCGCACCGGCGATCGCCTCCGCGCCGCCGTCGAGCGCCTCGACGCGCTCGAGCGGCCCGACACCGCTGCGGGATGCGCGGCGGCCGTCGCCGAGACAGCCAACCTGCTCGACGTGGCACGACTCGTCGCGCGCGCCGCACTCGCCCGGGAGGAGTCGCGCGGTGCGCACTTCCGCGCCGACTTCCCGAGCGCGGACCCCGGGCTTGCCGGCCGCGTGCCCGCGAGAGAGGACGCCATCGCATGCTGAACCCCGCCGCGATCGACCGGATCGTCTCCGCCGCTCTCGAGGAGGACGCCCCATGGGGCGACATCACGAGCGAGGCCCTCATCCCCGCCGAGGCGAGCGCGACCGCCCACCTCGTCGCGCGGGAACCCGGCGTCTTCAGCGGAAGCGCGCTCTTCGCGGCGGCCTTCCGCCTGACGGACGGCCGCATCGCGCTCTCGCAGCGCGTGCCCGACGGCGCCGCCTTCGAGGCGGGTGACGTGCTCGCCGAGGTCAGCGGGCCCGCCCGCGGCATCCTGCAGGCCGAGCGCATCGGCCTCAACTTCGTTCAGAGGATGTCGGGCATCGCGACCCTGACGAGCCGGTACGTCGCCGCCGTGCAGGGAACGCAGGCACGCATCGTCGACACCCGCAAGACGACTCCCGGGCTGCGCGCGTTGGAGCGGGCGGCCGTCATCGACGGCGGCGGCCGCAACCACCGCCACTCCCTGAGCGACGCGGTCATGGCGAAGGACAACCACCTGGCCGTGCTCACCGCGGGCGGGCTCAGCGTGACGGAGGCGCTGCACGCCGTGGCCGCCCGCCTCTCGCACACGACGCACATCGAGGTCGAGGTCGATCGGATCGACCAGATCGAGCCCGTTCTGGCCTCGGGAGTCGTCGGCACCATCATGCTCGACAACTTCACTGCCGAACAGCTCGTCGAGGGCGTCGCCCTCGTCGCGGGGCGCGCCGTGGTGGAGGCCAGTGGCGGCGTCAGCCTCGACACCGTGCGGGCTCTCGCCGAGACCGGCGTCGACGTCATCTCGGTCGGCGCGCTGACGCACTCGGTGCGCTCGCTCGACCTCGGCCTCGACGTCGTCGTGCAGGCGTTGCCGTGATCTACCTCGACAATGCGGCGAGCACCCCGGTGCGGCGCGAGGCCATCGAGGCCATGTGGCCCTACCTGACCGGCGAGTTCGGCAACGCCTCCAGCCACCACCGGCTCGGCGAGGTCGCGGCCGAGGCCCTCGCGGCCGCGCGCGCCGCCGTGGCGCGGGTGACAGGCGCGCGGGCCGGCGACGTCGTGTTCACCTCCGGCGGCACGGAGGCCGACAACCTCGCCGTCAAGGGCATCGCCCTCGCGTCTGGCCGCGGCCGGCACATCATCACGACGCCACTCGAGCACGAGGCGGTGCTCGAGAGCGTGGAGTACCTGCGCACCGAGCACGGCTTCGAGGTGAGCATGCTCGCTCCGGATGCGACGGGTCGCGTCTCGCCCGAGGAGCTCGCGGCCGTGCTCCGGCCCGACACCACGCTGGTGAGCGTGCAGTACGGCAACAACGAGATCGGAACCCTCCAGCCCATCGCGGAACTCGCCGCGCTCGCTCGCGCGGCCGGAGTCCCCTTCCACACCGACGCGGTCCAGGCCGCCGGCTGGCTGGCCCTCGACATCGACACGCTCGGGGTCGACGCACTCTCCCTCGCCGGGCACAAGGTGGGCGCGCCGAAGGGGACGGGAGCACTCGTCGTGCGTGGCCGCATCCCCCTGCAGCCGGTGCTGCACGGCGGCGGACAGGAGCGCGGGCGGCGCAGCGGCACCGAGAACGTCGCGGGTGCCGTCGCCTTCGCCACCGCTCTCGCCCTCGCCGAGGCCGAACGCGCGGAGGCAGCCGCCCGTGTGAGCACGCTGCGCGACCGTCTGATCGCCGATGTGCTGAACGCCGTCCCGACGGCCCTGCTCAGCGGGCATCCGCAGCAGCGCCTGCCCGGATGCGCGTCGTTCCTCTTTCCCGGAACCAGTGGCGAGGCGGTGATGCTCGAGCTCGAGCGCAGGGACGTGCTGTGCTCGAGCGGGTCGGCCTGCGCGGCGGGCAGCGACGAACCCTCGCACGTACTCACCGCGATCGGCGTCGAGCCCCTGGTCGCTCAGACAGCGGTGCGGTTCACGCTGGCGACGACGACGTCAGAGAGCGACCTGCGCGATGTCGCCCAGGCGGTCGCTGAGTCGGTTGAAGCGCTCGTCGGCGCCGGGCGCTGAGACGGCCGCCACAAACGCGGTGAGCATGTCGCGTCCCGGACGCCAGCCTCCGAGACCGCTCGCACTGTTGATGTGGCCGATCGGTCCCGCGACGATGAGTGTGGCACCCCACTGGCTCGCCAGGCTCGACGACGCCTCGACAGAGGCATAGGGATCGTCGCTGCTGGCCACGAGAAGAGCCGGAACCCGAAGGCGCTCGCGGGTGAGGCCGACGAACGTTGACGCCTCGCGGGCGGGAAAAGCCGGGGCGTGATCATCGGGTGCGGCCACGAGGAACGCCCCCGCCGCTCGTCCTCCACGTCGGAGCCACTCGGTCGCCGCGAGGGTGCCGAGGCTGTGCGCCACGAGCACGGTCGGCTCGACGCTGCGGGCGACGGCCGTGTCGATGGCCCTCAGCCAGTCCTCCAGATCGGGTGCGTCCCAACCGGCCGGGGCGATGCGGATGGCCGTGGCATCCCCGCGCTCCCAGACGCTCTGCCAGTGCTCGGTGCCCGACCCACCGATCCCCGGAACCATGACCAGGCTCACGTTGCCTCCCCTCCCGACCTGCGACCACCGGTGGCCGCGGATTCACACTGTACCCACAGCGTCGCCGATGCGTTCGCATCCGCTCCGGGCGATCGGCGTATCAGCATGTCGGCCCGTCCCGATAGCGTGATCGTGAATCCCGGCAAGAAACCGTCGTCGCCCGGGAATGGGGCGCTGCTTCGGCGAGTTCTCTCCCAATACACTCTCCACTCTTCATCCACATCGTCAGCGCGTCGGGGTACCGACGATCGGGGGATCCTGCACGTGACCGAATACAGCAACACCGACACCCTCTCTCCCGGCGGGGCCTCACTGAGCGAGGCCGGCGACGAGGCCCGGGCGACGCGCGAACGCGGCGTGCTCTGGGTACTGCTCGTGGCGACCTTCGTCGTCATCCTCAACGAGACCATCATGAGCGTGGCCATCAAGACGCTCCAGCTCGATCTCGGCATCGACGCGCGCTCAGCGCAGTGGCTCTCGACGTCGTTCATGCTCACGATGGCCGTCATCATCCCGATCACGGGATTCCTGCTGCAGCGTTTCACCACCCGGGCGATGTTCATCACCGCGATGGGGCTGTTCTCCGCCGGAACGCTGCTCGCCGCACTGGCGCCGGGCTTCGAGGTGCTGCTCGGCGCCCGCATCGTGCAGGCATCGGGCACGGCGATCATGTTCCCGCTGCTCATGACGACCCTCATGACCGTGGTGCCGCCCTCCCAGCGGGGCAAGACCATGGGCAACGTCTCCATCGTCATCTCGGTCGCCCCGGCCATCGGGCCGATCATCTCGGGCATCGTGCTCTCGGTGCTGTCGTGGCGGTGGATGTTCTGGATCGTGCTGCCCATCGCACTCCTCATGCTGCTCATCGGCTTCCGCCGCCTGCAGAACGTGGGCGAGCGTGTCGACGCGCCCATCGACGCCTTCTCGATCGTGCTCTCGGCGCTCGGCTTCGGCGGCCTCATCTACGGCCTCAGCCGCATCGGAGCGGATGCCGGCGAGAGCGCCGCAGACGCCGCCGTCTCGCTGACGCAGATGTGGGTCGCCCTCGGGGTGGGTGCGCTCGCGCTGGCCGGCTTCATTGTGCGCCAAGTGCTGCTCCAGCGCCGTGATCGGGCCCTGCTCGACCTGCGGGTGTTCACCTCCGGCAACTTCACGGTCGCCATCGGCATGATGGCCGTCTCGATGGCCGCCCTGTTCGGCACCATCATCGTGCTGCCCATCTA
The DNA here is from genome assembly GCF_037404875.1 of Rathayibacter sp. YIM 133350. NCBI lineage: Bacteria > Bacillati > Actinomycetota > Actinomycetes > Micrococcales > Microbacteriaceae > Rathayibacter > Rathayibacter sp. YIM 133350. Next base: position 51,564 of record NZ_JBBELO010000026.1, on the reverse strand, counting down.
CATGCAGCAGGTGCTTCACCTGCCCACCTGGCAGATCGGTGCCATCCTGCTTCCCGGTGGCCTCATCATGGGACTGCTCGCTCCTCTCGTGGGCCGGCTCTACGACCGCATCGGCCCCCGCGCGCTCCTGGTGCCCGGAACGATCATCGTGAGCGCAGTGCTCTGGGCACTCACGATGCTCTCGGAGACGACGCCGTGGTGGATGGTGCTCGGTGCCCACGTCATCCTGAGCGTCGGCCTCGCATTGCTGTTCACGCCGCTCTTCACGGCCGGTCTCGGCTCCATCCAGCCGCACCTGTACTCCCACGGCAGCGCCGTGATCGGAACGGTGCAGCAGGTGGCGGGCGCCGCCGGAACGGCGCTGTTCGTTACGCTGCTGGCCACGCAGACGGCAACGCTCACGGGCGCGGGCGTGGCGACGGATGCGGCGGCCGCCGGCGGGGTGCGCACGGCGTTCTTCGCCGGGGCGATCATCTCGCTGTTCGCGGTGGCCGCGGCCTTCTTCATCCGCAAGCCGGCGGACGTGCCCGACGAGCTCGCGATCCACTGATCGCAGGGGCAGCAGCTCGCGGACGCGCAAGCCCCTGAAGCGCTCGGGCTGCGCTGAGTATGGTGAGCTCATGAGCACGGATGCCGAGAACCGCGAGCCCGAGAAGACGCCCGACGAGGGCGAACAGGAGCAGGCCGCCCTCGCCCCCGAGGAGGAGCAACTGGAGGGGTGGCTTCCGGAGGCCACGCCGACCGAGGGCGGCGCACCAGCGCCCTGAGCCGACTCGAACGGCTTTGCGGATGGACCCGCTCAGCTCCAGTGGATGTCTGCGGGCGAGTCCGGAATCGAGATGGTGGGCCGTCGCGCGACGATGACGGGAGCACCCCAGCCGTCGTACTCGCCTCCGTTGGCCTCGACGATCTCGCAGACGTCGCGCACGAATCGGCGCACGCTCTCCTCGTCGAGGGCGTCGACGCGGCGAGCGCAGAGCGAGAACCGGCCGCCGGCCGCGAAGATCGATCCCGTGAAGCCCGCGCCCTCGAGCTGGCGTGCCGCGGCATCCAGTGCGGAGCAATCGGGGAAGTACGCGAAGTGCTCCACGTCGCGAGGCTGCGCAAGATCGTCTCCGAGGATGCGGCGATTCTCGAGTTGGGCGCGATCTACGGCGAATTGCGAAGCGAGGCGTCGGGTGCGCTCGGTGGGCATATCGGGTTCCCTTCGTGTGACCTGTACGGGTCACACTAGATCAGGGCACACGCGAGCCGCCTTCTTTCTCCACAGGGTTGACAGACCGGGCGGGGTTCAGGAACAGTTCGGCCGGCAGCTTCGCTGAGAGAGGGCGTCCACGAGCACGTTGCCCAGGTCTTCCGGCCGGGTCGCCGTGTAGGCCGCTCCCCCTGTCGTCTTCGCGATCTTCGTCATCGCGTCCAGGTCGGTGTCGGGGCCGAAGCCGATGAGGATGACGGGAACCGGCTTGCGCGGATCGTTCTGCGCCGCGAGCTTGGCGAGCAGGTCGTCGAGCGAGATGCCGCCCTCGTCCTCGTTCTTGCCGTCGGTGATCAGCAGCACCGAGTTGACCTTGGTGGGGTCGTAGCTCTCGCGCACCCGTGCCACGGCGGCGAGGGTGGTGTCGTAGAGGCCGGTCGCGCCGCCGAGGCGCGACGGGAGTGAGGCGATGATGTCGGCGATCTGCTGTGAGTGCGCGGCGTCCCCCAGGGGTGCGATGGGCGAGAGGTCCTCCCAGTCCTGATCACCGGCGCGCTTGGTCGAGAAGACCCAGACCCCCATCTCGACCTCGCCCGAGAACTTCTGCATCGCGCCCGTTGCCGCCTGCTGGAAGATGTCGATGCGTCGCAGACCGCTCTCGGTCGGCTCCTCCATCGATCCGGAGACATCGATGAGCGCGAGCATCCGTGAGCGAAGGGTGAGCACCGACCAGGTACGCAGCAGCCCGAGCTGGGCGGCGCCGTCGGCTGCCCCTGGCGCACTCACCGGATCGGCCAGTACGCCGTCTGAGCGCAATCGCCCGCCGCCGGCTCCGTTGCGGAAACCCGCCTCGGCGAAGACCTCGGAAGCGTCGTTGGCCGCCGTCTGAAAGGCGGCGACGAGGGCGTCCTTCTTCTTCGACCCGGTCGAGGAACCCTGAACGCGCACGAACGGGAATCCGACGGATGCCGTGCCGTCCGCGGGATACAGGGCGAGGAACGCGTCTTGCGGCGACGCGGTGTTGGCCGCCACCACCTGCTGCTCGGTGGTGATGACCGCGGTCGGGGTGGGCGACTGGGCCGCCGCGGCGAGGGCGGCATCGACGGAGCGCGGAATGGTCTTGCCCAGGGCGATCATCGCTGCGGCAAGGGGTCGCGGATCATCCGCAGGGGCGCGGGACTGGAGCGCTCCGAGAGCGGTGAGGCTGGCCGCACTGCCCTCCGGATCGGGCAGCAGCGCGGGCAGCGTGCCGGCCAGCAGGCCCGACCAACCGACGCCCGCCTTGGCGTACTCCGTCGCCTGCGTCGCGGGAGCCGCGAACACGAGAGGACTGGAGGCGATGGCCGGACCGAAGGCGGCCGCGGGGGTCGGTCGGCCGAGCGACGCCGCCGTCGCGGCCAGGCGTTCACTCCACGCCGGCGAGTCCGGAACCCACACGTCGGCGTGGGGGTCGTTGCCAGCAGCCAGGATGGATGCCGTGTCGGCGGAATCCTCGGCACGCACGCGAGTGCTCACGCAGCCGTGCCGGGCCTCATCGAAATCGCGCGCCACGTTCTTCAGCGCCCGCGCGATGGCGGGGTCGGCGACCACGTCGATGTTCTGCACCGAGCAGCGAGTCGCGGCATCCGCCGTGCCGGAGAAGTCGGAGAACAGGTCGCCCAGCCATCCCCCTGTCCAGGCGAATGCTCCGGTGACGACGAGCACCGCCGCGACGGCCAGGCTCAGCGCAACCACCAGGAGGCCGCGTCGTCGCCGCCTCACGCTGTGACGTCCCACACACACTCCGTCGTCATGCGGGTACCCGCAGCCGTCACTGGCACATTCGGACCACCCTGAACGGGGGTGGCCTGCGTCAGTGTATTACGAATCCTCATGATCGCGCGCACTCCCGGTGTCCGCGTCGTGGACGCCCGCAGGAGCAGGCGGCTACCCTCGAAGAAGACGAGCGACGGCGCCGTCGGGATGCCGTCGCACGCGGTGCAGGAGCGGGGCGATGATGGACCGTTTTCGCGACCGGGCGGATGCCGGCCGGCTGCTCGCCGCCCTGGTCTGTGAACACCCCGTGCAGCGGCCCGTGGTGCTCGGACTGCCCCGCGGCGGCGTTCCCGTCGCCGCCCCGATCGCGAGCGCCCTCGCCGCCCCGCTCGACGTGCTCATCGTGCGCAAGCTCGGCGTGCCATCGCGAGAGGAGGTCGCGATGGGCGCGATCGGCGAGAACGGCGCCCGCGTGCTCAACGACGACGTCATCGCGAGCGCGCACCTGAGCACCCAGCAGCTCGAGGCGACCGAACGACGAGAGCGGACCGAGCTGGAGCGCCGTGTTCGACTGCTGCGGGCCGGCAGGCCACCCCTGCGTCTGAGGGGCAGGACGGCGCTGATCGTCGACGACGGAATCGCGACCGGGGCGACGGCCCGGGCTGCCTGCCGCATCGCCAGGGCCCTCGACGCCAGTCGGGTCGTGCTGGCGACTCCCGTCGCCGCTCCCGACTCGCTGCCGCTTCTCACCGAGGCCGACGAGGTCATCTGCCTGCGCACCCCGCCCGGCTTCATGGCGGTCGGCATGGAGTACCTGGACTTCCGGCAGACGAGCGACGACGAAGTACTCGCCTTGCTCCGACTCGCCGGTGCGGCGTAGGTTCGCCTGTATGACAGCCGTGGCCGCGAGCGCCGTTCCCCCGCCCGTCGTCGTCGTGCTGATGGGCGTCTCCGGCTCCGGCAAGACGACCGTCGCCGCCCTGCTCTCGGAGATGCTGCACTGGGCCTTCGAAGAGGGTGACGCGCTGCATCCGGCGGCGAACGTGGCGAAGATGGCCTCGGGCCAAGCGCTGACCGACGATGATCGCTGGCCGTGGCTCGGCATCGTCGAGCAGTGGATCGCCGGCCAGCTCGCCCTGGGCAAGAGCGGCATCATCACCTGCTCCGCCCTCAAGCGCTCCTACCGCGACCTTCTGCGCCAGGCCGGACCCGGCGTCCACTTCATCTACCTCGAGGGCGATGAGGAGATGATCAGTGAACGCCAGGCGGCCCGTCAGGGTCACTTCATGCCGCCGTCGCTCGTGCGCAGCCAGTTCGAGACGCTCGAGGAGCCGACGCCCGATGAGGGCATCGAAAGGGTCGACGTGGGGCCCGCCCCGCGTGAGATCGCCCGGGAGATCATCGCGAGACTGGGGCTCGTCGTCGCGTAACGCTGCTCGTCGCGCACTGCGGCGCGGTTGGAGAGGAGGCCGCCATGACGGCCAGGACCATGCTCGACGAGATCGTGCGCGCTGCGGAGTCGGTCAATGACCCGTGGACCGCGCACGACACCATCGTGCTCATCGTGGCGGCGCTCGGCATCGCCATCGTGGTGGTACTCATCGTCTGGCTCAAGCTGCACGCCTTCCTCGCCCTGACCATCGGCGCCCTCTTCGTCGGCGTCGCCTCGGGCATCGACCTCGCCAAGGTGACGGCGTCGTACGAGCTCGGCGTCGGCGGGGTACTCGGCTATGTCGGCGTTCTCATCGCGCTCGGCGCCATGCTCGGCAAGCTGCTGGCCGATTCCGGCGGAGCGGATCGCATCGTCGAGACGCTGCTGCGCGGCCGCCCGGCGACCCTGCCGTGGAAGATGGCACTGATCGCGGGCATCATCGGCATCCCGCTGTTCTTCGAGATCGGCCTCGTGCTGCTCATCCCGGTCGTCATGCTGGCGGTCAGCAGGGCGAAGACCAAGGCGATGCTCCTCGGCATCCCGGCGCTGGCTGGACTGTCGGTTCTGCACGGCTTCGTTCCGCCGCACCCCGGCCCGCTCGCCGCCATCGGCGTGCTCAAGGCGGATGTCGGCACGACGCTCGCGCTCGGCCTGCTCATCGCCATCCCCTGCGTCATCGTGGCCGGGCCGCTCTTCGGCCGGCTCGCCGCGCGCTGGGTGCCCGTGGGCGCATCCGGTGCGGCGCTGGCCGTCACGAGCGGCAGCGGTTCGCTCGCCGAAGGGGATGCGAAGACCGGCAAGGCGCAGGACCCCGATGCCACGGGGACACCGAGCTTCGGACTGACCCTCTTCACGATCCTGCTGCCGGTGGCCCTCATGCTCATCCGTTCGGCCTCGGACATCTGGATGGATCCCGACCTCTGGATCTACCCGCCGCTGCAGTTCATCGGCGACCCGGTGGTGGCCCTGCTCATCTCGGTGCTCGTGGCGATGCTGACGTTCGGAACGGCGGTCGGCTTCAACGCGTCGGTGCTGACCAAGAAGATCGGCCAGAGCCTGCTGCCCATCGTCAGCGTGGTGTTCATCGTCGGCGCCGGCGGAGGCTTCAAGCAGATGCTCGTGGACGGCGGAGCCGGCATCGCGATCGCGAAGATCGCGGTGGCGCTGAGCATCTCGGTCGTCGTGCTGGGCTGGATCATCGCCGCCCTCATCCGCCTCGCCACCGGCTCGGCGACGGTCGCGACCGTCACAGCCGCTGGCATCGTCGCCCCGCTCGCCTCGGGGCTGGAACCGGTGCAGCTCTCCCTCGTGGTTCTCGCCGTCGGCGCCGGCTCGCTCATCTTCTCGCACGTCAACGACGCCGGGTTCTGGCTGGTCAAGGAGTACTTCGGCCTCACCGTCGGCCAGACCATCAAGACCTGGTCGGTCATGGAGACGATCATCTCGGTGCTGGGCCTCATCTGCGTGCTGCTGCTCTCGTTCGCCTTCGGCGGCGCCTGAGTCCGTGGCGGAACGTTCGACCGACCCCGTCGAGAGGGCGCAGGCCGCGCTGCTCGCGATGCAGCGCAAGTCCTGGGAGCAGGGCGTTGCCAGCCATGCGATGCTCGATCTGGGCGAGCTCGGCGTCGCCGAACGGATGGCCCGCGACAGCGTGGTACACCAGAGCCCGGCCGGCAAGCTCGGCGAGCTCGACGACGTCGGCATCGTCAACTCCGGCGCCCTCGGCGAGGTGGTCGCGTTCTTCGGCCGGCGCGACGGCGATGCGATGCTGCTGGGCGCACTGGATCGCCAGCTGCGCTGGCTGCAGCACGGGGCGCCGCGCGCCGACGACGGCACGCTCTTCCACATCGAGGGCTCCCGCGAGATGTGGATCGACACCGTCTACATGGTCGTTCCCCTTCTCGTACTCGTCGGCGACCTGGACGGGGCGCAGCGCCAGTTCGAGGGCCACCGCACGCGGTTGTTCGACGCCGACGCCGGTCTCTACGGGTGGCGGTGGAGCGAAGACGAGGGGCGCATGAACCATCCGCGCCACTGGGGAACCGGCACGGGCTGGGTCATCGCCGGGCTCGCGCGCGCTCTTCGGATGCTCGGCCCCGAGCATCCGCTGCACACGCACTGGAGCGAGCACGTGCGCGCCGTCGTCGACGCGGCCCTGCCCCACCGGCGAGCGGACGGGCTCTTCCACGACGTGATCGACGACCCGGCGACCTTCGCCGAGGGCAACCTCGGCCAGATGCTCGCCTTCACCATCCTGACCGGCGTGGCCGACGGCTGGTTGCCTGCGAGCTACCGCGACACCGGCGTCTCGCTGCTCGAGACGGCCCGCTCCCTCGTGGACGACCTCGGATTCGTGCGTCCGGTCTGCGGGGCGCCGCACTTCGATCGGCCGGGCACGTCAGCCGAGGCGCAGGCGTTCTTCCTGCTGGCCACGGCCGCGCACCGTCGGCTGGAGGGCGCACGACCCGGGGAACCGAGGCGCTGACCGCGGGTCACTTCAGCAGCCGCGACAGCCGCCGGTCGGCGAGCACCTTTCCTCCGGTCTGGCAGGTGGCGCAGTACTGCAGCGAGTTGTCGGCGAAGTAGACGCTGCGCACGATGTCGCCGCAGACCGGACAGGTCTCCCCCGACCGGCCGTGCACCTGCATGCCGCGGCGCTTGGCATCCTTCAGCTCTGCCGGTGGTCGGCCCGAGGCCGTCTCGATCGCCTCGGCGAGCGTCGCCCGCATGGCGTTGAAGAGCCGCTCGACATCGTCGGCCGAGAGGCCGGCCGCGAGCGCGAACGGCGACATCCGGGCGGCGTGCAGGATCTCGTCGGAGTAGGCGTTGCCCACTCCGGCGATGATCGACTGGTCGCGCAGCACGCCCTTGATCTGCGTACGGCGACCGGCCAGCACCTCGGCGAACCGCTCGAGCGTGAACGACTCGTCGAGAGGATCTGGGCCGAGCCGCGCGACGCCCGGCACCTCGGCCGCCTCGCGCACGACGTAGACGGCGAGCGACTTCTTGGTGCCCGCCTCGGTGAGGTCGAAGCCCGACCCGTCGGAGAACACGACCCGGAGGGCGATGGGCGAGCGGCCCGGCTTCAGGGGCGTCGATGGGGCCCCCTCGTGCCACCGCAACCAGCCCGCTCGCGCGAGGTGGAAGACGAGGTGGATGCCGCCCGCATCGATGTCGAGGAACTTGCCGTGGCGCCGTACCGCCCGCACCACAGCACCCACGAGTGCACTGGGCTGAGGGTCGAACGTCTTCAGGGCGGCGTAGGAGTTCAGGCGCAGGCTCTCGAATCGCAGGCCGCCGACGCGAGCGTCGAGAAAGTCGACCAGCGCCTGCACCTCGGGCATCTCGGGCATGGGCAACATCATGCCACCGACGTCGCGCACACCGGCGGGAGGGCACGGCGACGCTCCCCTGAGAGCGCCCTAACCAGAGTGGACGAAAGAATGCAACCCCTATGATTCAGCCTGCGATCAGGGCTTGTCTATGGTGTCGAATCACTCTGAGAGAGGTTGCTGGACCGTGGAAACAAGTACGTGGATCTGGATCATCGTGGCGATCGTCGTCGTCATCCTCATCGTCGCGGCCATCGTGCTCATCACCGCACCCCGTCGACGTGAGGCCAAGCGCGCCGCCGACCGGCAGAAGGCGGAGGAACTGCGCACCAAGGCCGCCGAAACCGACCTCGCCGCCCGCGAGCGTGCGGCCGCTGCGGCGCAGGCGGCGGCCGATGCCCAGCAGGCGCAGGCGGATGCGGCGCGCGCCGACGCCGCGGCCCGTCAGGCACAGCTCGAGGCCGAGCGGCTGAGCCAGCAGTCGGCTGCCCACAACGAGGATGCGGACGGACTGCGCGCGCAGGCTGCCGAGCACGCCCGGCACGCCGACACGCTCGATCCCGACGTCGACGCCGACCGTCGCGACGACGCCGATCGTCACGTGGACGCAGAGCGTCACCTCGACGCCGATCGTCATGTCGACGCAGAGCCTCATGTCGATGCCGAGACCCGCACCGAAGCGCGGCACGCCGATGACGCGGTGGCCGACGAGCGCCGCCACCCCGACGGCCAGGTCTGATCGGTCCTCGCGCCGCGGCGGTTAGGCTCGAACCGGGAGGACGCATGTACACCGTTCCGCAGCAGCATGGCCGTCGATTCGTGATCACCGGTGCCAACAGCGGCACGGGCCGCGAGGCGACGAAACGCCTCGCGGCCGCCGGTGCCGAGGTGGTCCTGGCGGTGCGCTCCCTCGAGAAGGGCAACGCGGCCCGCGACGAGATCCTGCGATCGCAGCCCGATGCGCGGCTAGAGGTGCGCCACATCGACCTCGCCGACCTCGCGAGCGTGCGCGCATTCGCCGCCGGGATCCTCGATGACGGACGCGGCGTCGACGTGCTCGTCAACAATGCCGGTGTCATGGCGCCACCCAAGCGGATGGAGACCGCGGACGGGTTCGAGCTGCAGTTCGGCTCGAACTTCCTCGGCCCGTTCGCCCTGACGAATTTCCTGCTGCCCCTGCTGCTTCAGGGCCCCTCGCCGCGGGTCGCCACCATGAGCAGCATGGTGGCGATCACCGGCCGCATCCATCTCGACGACCTGCAGTACACCCGCCGCCGCTACATTCCCTACCTCGCATACGCGCAGTCGAAGCTCGCCGACCTGCTGCTCGGGCAGCATCTCGCCCGCGTGGCCGAAGAGCGCGGCTGGCCCTTGATCAGCACGATCGCGCACCCGGGCTACACGCGAACGAACCTCCAGGTGTCAGGCGCGAATCTGGGTCGCGACACGCCTCGCACCCGCACTCCCGAGGACCGCACGCTGTTGCCCTCGCAGGATGTGACGCAGGGCGCTGAGCCGCTGCTCTTCGCCGCGGCGGATCCCGCAGCCGTGCAGGGCGCCTACTACGGGCCCGAGAAGTGGGGCGTCGTGGGACCGACGAAGCGTGTCTCCCCACCGCGGTCGGCGCGCGGGGCCGACCTCGCGACGTCTCTGTGGGCGGTCGCTCAGGAGCTGACCGACACCCGACTCCCCGAACCGGTCGCACTCGACCGGTAGCGCGGCATCCGTCTCACTCGAACAACGGGGTGAGGAATCGGCGCTCGTAGCGGAGAAAGCACCGCGTCTCGGCGCCGAACCGGTTGGCGTCGATGCACTCCGGGTCATCCAGCGCGGCGGTGCGGTACTTCTCGTACTCGGCGAGCGACGGGAACGTGAACAGCGCGAAGGCCTCGTCGCTGTCGCCCTCGCTCGGCAGGAAGTAGCCGTGATGCTGCCCTCCGAGCTTCTCGACCAGCCGGATCCAGCGCTGCCCGTACTCGCGGAACTCCGCGAGCTTGTGGGGGTCGATCTGGTAGCGCAGGTGCACGGTGATCACGGGCGTTCGACTCGATTCTGTTCTTGGATGCTGTGGTGCGGACGCGGACGCTCCGACGGAATGTCGACGGGCGTTCCTCACGCTACACAGCGCAGGCGCCCCAGAATCCGCCTTCGCCGCGTTGTGACGGCTTCACCGCGCGAGCTGGCAGGAAGTCGACGACCGGGCGGCGGATGCCGCTCAGGAGCCGGCCGCGCGCAGCGGCAGCAGCTCTCCGTGCGTCTGATCGGTCGGGCAGTACTGTGCCGTCGTGCTCGCGAAGGAGAAGTCGCGGATGGTGTCGCCGCAGACCGGACAGGCCTCACCCGCACGCCCGTGCACCTGCATGGCGTCGACCTTTGCCTGCTTCAGCCGCGCGATCAGCACCCCGCGCTGCGCCTGGATCGCTCCGGTGATGACGCCGACGGTCGCCTGGAACAGCCGGTCGAGTTCGTCGGAAGAGAGGGCGCTCGCGTGCACCACCGGCGAGAGCTTCGCCGCGAACAGGATCTCGTCGGAGTAGGCGTTGCCGATGCCGGCGAGCGACTCCTGGTCTTGCAGCACCGCCTTGAGCTGCTTACGTCGGCCAACGAAGGCGGCGTCGAACTGGGCTCGATCGAAGGCGGGATCGGCGGGATCGGGTCCGAGCTTGGCCACCGCAGGCACGTCGGAGGCATCATCGACGACCCAGCACCCCAGCGAGACCCAGCTGCCCGCATCCGTCAGCTCGAGCACGCTGCCGTCGTCGAATTCGAGGGAGGCGAGGGCGACGGGTGCTTCACCCGGCGCGGTGCTCGGCTCGGTGCTCGGCTCGGCTTCGGCGACCTCGGCACCCGCCCAACGCGCCCAGCCATGACGGCCGAGGGAGACGACCAGGTGCTCCGAGGACTCGAACACCAGGTCGACGAGCTTGCCATGCCGAGCGACCGCGCTCACGCGCGCGCCGATGAGGCTGGAGGGTTGCCGGGCGCGCGACTTGAGGATGCGGAACTCGATGACGTCGACCGCGGAGAGGGCGCGTCCGCTCAGGCGGGCGCCCAGTTCTTCGGCGAGCGCCTGCACCTCGGGAGACTCCGGCATGCCGCCAGCTTCCCACACGGGTCTGTCGTCGTTCCACCCCGCTTCGACATCGGAGGCCGGCGCGGGAGGGCGGCCCGCCGAAGAGGGCAGGGCGTGTCTGCGGCGTTGCGCGCGCGAGCCGGTGTGAGGATCGATGGATGGCCGGCGACCTGCTCCTGCGCATCCACAGTCCCGAGTTCCAGGCGATGTCGGAGCGGGTGCTGCGCGCGACGGAGCTCACCTCACGCCTCAACGTGCTGCCGTTCGACGACGAGGCGGGTAAGGCGCAGCTGTTCGAGCAGATCCTGGGCCGGCCGCTGCCCGCGCGCACCACCATCTACCCGCCCTTCTACACCGACCACGGATTGAGACTCGAGCTGGCCGAGCGGGTGTTCATCAACCAGAACTGCACCTTCCTCGACTACGCCGGTATCCGGCTCGCTGAACGCGTGATGGTCGGTCCCAAGGTCACGTTCATCACGGTCGGGCATCCGGTCGACACGGACGAGCGTCGAGTGTGGCTGACCGGCGCACCCATCGATGTCGCCGAGAACGTCTGGATCGGCGCCGGTGCCACCATCCTGCCGGGCGTTCGCATCGGGCGCGACGCCGTGATCGCCGCCGGCGCGACCGTGGTCGACGATGTGCCGGCGGGCGCTCTCGTGACCGGCCCGAAGGCGTCGGTTCGACGGCAGCAGTGACGCTGTCCGCGATGCACGAATTATGTACCCTTGCGGTTACGTAACAGCGCGGTTACATTATGGGCATGGACACGGTACTCCAGGCGATCGCCGACGAGAGCCGCCGGACGATCATCGAGCTGCTGCGCGAGCAGCCGGCGACGGCGGGCGCTCTCGCAGAGGCGCTCCCGATCGCCCGGCCAGGCGTCTCGCGGCACCTGCGGGTGCTGCGGGAGGCCGGCCTCGTCGAGGTTCGCCAGGAGGCTCAGCGGCGCATCTACTCACTGCGGCCCGAGCCGCTCGCCGAACTGGACGACTGGCTCGCCGACTACCGGGCGCTCTGGCAGAACCGCCTCGACGCCCTCCACACCGAGATCAGCCGAGGGAACAGGAACAGCTCATGAGAACCATCGCCAGCATGCGAGAGCTCGACGACGGGCGTGCAGCAGTGCGCGTCGAGGATGTCTACGAGACCGACATCGAAGACCTCTGGCAGGCCTGCACGACCCCCGACCGTCTCGCACGGTGGATCGCGGAGGTGTCGGGCGACCTGAGCGTCGGCGGCGCCATCCAGGCCCGCTTCACGAGTTCGTGGGAAGGGTCGGGTCGCATCGACTCCTGTGAGCGTCCGCACCACCTCTCGCTCACCATGACGGAGGCGCCGGGCGAGCAGACCGAGGTCGAGGCGTGGCTCACGCAGGAGGGAGACAAGACGCGCCTCGTCGTCGAGGAACGCGGGCTGCCGCTCGACAAGGTCCACTTCTACGGCGCGGGATGGCAGGCGCACCTCGAAGACCTCACCCGATCGCTTGCGGGTCACCCCTCCGAGTGGATGGCCCGGTGGACGGAACTCACGCCGGCCTACGAGGCGATGCAGCTCAGTACTCGCCCTTGATCACGAAGAACGAGCCGCGGATGGTGCCGGCCAGCTTCGACTTCTGGCGGGCGAACTTGAACCGCGAGGCGAGTTCCTCGGGAACCTCCATGCCATCGGAGAGCTTGAAGCCGACGGCTCGCTTGCCACCCGGTTCGAGGCCGTACATCACGTTGATCGCGAGACCCGACTCGTAGAACACGTAGGTCATCCGGGTGCCCTCGACCTCGAAGTCCGTCGCCTCGAGGGGACGCGCCTCGATCACGAGGTCGCGCTCCTCCTTGAGGATGGTCGTGACCCGGTCGAGCGCATCCGGGGCCTCGGCCACCGGGCTCACGGTGAAGTCGTGGTCGAACTTGTTCTTGTAGTAGCGCGCCTCGTTGGCACGCAGCCCGGCGAGCGCATCCGCCACCGGCGATGACTCGAGTCCCTCGATGGAGACGTTCACGAAGTCGACGGTGTGGGGCATTGGTCCTCCTGGTCTGCGGTGGTGCCCCAACGGTAGCGCGAGCACGGATGCCGTGACTTCTCCGATCCTGCTCGATGCGCCACGGGCGTCAGGGCACCCTTCGTCGCCCGGGCGGCAATCGCGCGTGGATCACACGTTGAAGCGGAACTCCACCGGTTTACGCGCGCAATTTGCCTCTGCGCATCGCAGTGATCTCGATCGGTCTCATCCGGCGGCGAGGGGCAGGACGATTGACACCAACGGCCACGTGCACACCGTGACTGCCGAAACGGCGATAGCGGTGATCGCAGCGGCGACACTTCCACGCCCTCGCCGAAGCCGCCAGAGAGCGGTCACACCCAGGCACAGCCCCACCAGGCCGAGGACCGCAGCGAAGGCCCAACTCACGAACATCCAGAACAGCGCCGTCGAGAACACGTAGCTCGGCCCCACCTGAGCCCATACGAGCGCTGGAATCCAAACCGCACCCAAGAGCCCTATCGCTACGAGGGAGACCGAACGTGCGCCCGAGGCCAAGCGCCGATCCGCATCTAAGTCGGGCAGCACGGCTTCCACCTGTGATCCCCCTCGAGGCCCATCAGAACGTGACGGGTTGAATACCCAGATAAGTCAAGATATTAGACGTTGAAGCGGAACTCCACGACGTCGCCGTCCTGCATCACGTAGTCCTTGCCCTCGATGCGGGCCTTGCCGTGGGTGCGGGCCTCGTGCACCGAGCCGACCGCGACGAGGTCGTCGAACGAGATGACCTCGGCCTTGATGAAGCCACGCTCGAAGTCGGTGTGGATGACGCCCGCAGCCTGCGGGGCCTTCCAGCCCTTGTGGATGGTCCAGGCCCGAGTCTCCTTCGGGCCAGCCGTGAGGTAGGTCTGCAAGCCGAGGGTCTCGAAGCCGATGCGCGCGAGCTGGTCGAGGCCCGACTCCTCCTGGCCAGTGGATGCGAGCAGCTCGGCGGCGTCCTCGGGGTCGAGGTCGATGAGCTCGGACTCGATCTTGGCGTCGAGCAGCACGGCGTGGGCCGGGGCGACGAGGGCCTCGAGCTCGGCGCGCTTGGCCGCATCCGTCAGCACGGCCTCGTCGACGTTGAACACGTAGATGAAGGGCTTGGCCGTGAGCAGGCCCAACTCCTTGATCGGCGTGATGTCGACCTTGGAGGCCGAGAGCGGGGTGCCCTTCTGCAGTTCGGCGAGCGCTTCCTGGGCGGCGGCGAGCACATCGGGGCCGAGCTTCTTGCCGCGCACCTCCTTCTCGTAGCGCGTGATGGCCTTCTCGAGGGTCTCGAGGTCGGCGAGGATCAGCTCGGTGTTGATCGTCTCCATGTCGGCCTTCGGGTCGACCGCACCGTCGACGTGCACGACGTCGTCGTCGGTGAATCCGCGGATGACCTGCGCGATCGCATCCGCCTCGCGGATGTTCGCGAGGAACTTGTTGCCCAGCCCCTCACCCTCGGAGGCACCGCGCACGATGCCGGCGATGTCGACGAACGAGACCGGCGCGGGCAGGATGCGCTCGCTGTTGAAGATGCCTGAGAGCACCTCGAGCCGCGGATCGGGCAGGTTCACGACGCCGACGTTCGGCTCGATCGTGGCGAACGGGTAGTTCGCCGCGAGAACCTGGTTCTTGGTCAGTGCGTTGAAGAGGGTGGACTTGCCGACGTTGGGCAGGCCGACGATGCCGATAGTGAGAGCCACGGGCGACCAGTCTACCGGCGGCGTGCGGATGCGGGTCGCGGGGGGCGTGAAGCAGCGAACCCGCAGTATTTGTGGGTGCGGCATCCCGTGCACCCACAAGAGCTGCGGGATCGGGGACGCGCACCCACCGAAACTGCGTGGTCGGCGGCGCACCCACCGAATTTGCGGGATCGGCGCAGCGACCCGCGAACCCGCAGGATCCGAGGGTGCGGCCTCCCGTGCACCCACAGAAGGTGCGGGGTCGACGCACGCGCACCCACCGAAACTGCGGGCTCGGCGGAGAGGGAGCGGGGCAGGATGCCGACAGGCCGCGAGCGCTTCGGGCCGTGTCGTGGCCGCGTGCGAGAGTGGGCATCGTGCCACTGAACTTCACCGCCATCGACTTCGAGACCGCGAACGGATCCAACGTCTCGGCGTGCTCCGTCGGACTGATCAAGGTGGTGGACGGCGTCATCGTCGATCGGGCGAGCTGGTTCATCCGGCCGCCGTTCCCGCATGACGAGTTCAACGAGTGGAACATCCGCATCCACGGCATCCAGCCCGAGCAGTGCGCGAACGCCCTGCAATGGCACGACCAGCTTCCCGACCTGCTCGCCTTCGCGGGCGAGGACGTGCTCGTCGCGCACAACGCCGGCTTCGACCTGGGCGTGATCAAGGCGGCGACCGCGTTCTTCGAGCTGCCGGTTCCCGAGCTGCGCTACCTGTGCAGCCTCCAGGTCGCCCGAAAGACCTACGCGCTGGACTCCTACAAGCTCCCGGTCGCCGCCATGGCCGCCGGCTTCGAGGGGTTCAGCCACCACGACGCGCTCGCGGATGCCGAGGCGTGCGCGCACATCATCATGCACGCCGCCCGTCGGCACGACGCCGACGACGTGGATGCGCTCGCCCGCGTGTGCGCGGTGCGCCTCGGCGCCATCGGACCCGTCACGACGAGCGAGCAGTCCGCCCTGCACGGACCGATGGCGCTGGCCTGACCCACAAACAGCCCGGCTGGGCCTGCCCGGGCGCGGCTCACGGGCAATGTCGTACGGTGTTGCGACACTGAAGGCATGGAACTTCTCGGCGTGATCATCGGCCTGATCGTGGGCGGCGCACTCGGCGCACTCGTGACCGCACTCCTGCTCGCCCGACGCGGCAGCACTCAGCCCGCGGCACCCGCCGAGGACCCCGCCCTCATCGAGGCGCGTCACCAGGCCGAACTCGCCGAGCTGCGGGCGGCCGAGGCGGCCGCCCACGCCAAACTGCGCACCGACGAACTCGCCGTGCAGGGCGCCCTGCGCGCCGAGCTGGCGGCCATGGAGGCGACCGTCGATGGGCTGCGCTCCCAGATCGGCGATGCCAAGACGCAGTACCGGGAGATCCTCGAACAGCATCGGGCGGAGCAGAAGGCGCGCGAGCAGCAGGAGCTCGCCGAGAGCAAGGTTCTGCAGGCCCTCGCCCCGGTCAAGCAGAGCCTGAGCGAGATGCAGACCAAGGTCACCGACCTCGAGACCCAGCGCAACCTGCAGCACGGCGAACTGGCGCAGCAGTTGCGCACCGCCGCGGAGTCCGAGGAGCGGCTGCGTTCGACCGCCGAGTCCCTGGCATCCGCCCTGCGCTCCAACAGCACCCGAGGCGTCTGGGGTGAGACCCAGCTGCGCAGCGTGGTCGAGGCAGCGGGGCTCATCGAGCGCGTCGACTTCGACACGCAGCACGCCATCACGACGGATGCCGGCGCGGGCCGCCCCGACATGGTCATCCACCTGCCGGGCGGCAAGAACATCGCCGTCGACGCCAAGGTGCCCTTCAACGCCTACCTCGAGGCGAGCCAGATCCCCGCGACGGCGAGCGGAGCAGAGGGCGCCCAGCGCGAGACGCTCATGAAGCAGCACGTGAAGGCCGTGCGCGAGCACATCACCGCGCTCGGCAGCAAGGGCTACTGGAACGGCCTGGCCTCCTCCCCGGAGATCGTGATCGCGTTCATCCCGAGCGAGTCGCTCGTCTCGAGCGCGATGGAGGCCGACCCCTCGATCATGGAGTTCGCCTTCTCGAAGCGCGTCGCCCTGGCCTCCCCCGTCACCCTCTGGTCCGTGCTGAAGACGGTGGCCTTCAGCTGGCAGCAAGACGTGCTCACGAACGAGGCGAAGACCCTCTTCGACCTCAGCCGCGAGCTGTACTCCCGGCTCTCGACCACCGCGGGGCAGATCGAGAAGCTCGGCCGCACCATCGAGCGCACGGTGAAGGACTACAACACCTTCGTCGGCTCGCTCGAGAGCCGCGTGCTGCCCACGGCACGCAAGCTCGGCGCCCTCGACGAGTCCAAGGTGTTCGCTCCCCTCGCCGGCATCGAGGAGAGCCCGCGGGAGCTGACCGCCTACGAGTTCACGAGCGCGCTCTCCACCGTCGACGACGAGCTGGCCATCGAGGCATCCGTCGACCCCGAGATCCGCGCGCTCTGAGCCGTCAGCTGACCGGCGCCCGCCGCGCTCAGTCGGCGCGTGGGTGCCGCTCGTCGACCGGATGGGCGAAGCCACCGGCCGCCTCGGCGCCCGTCACGGCGTCGTCGTGCATCTGCTCGCGATCCAGCGGATGCGCCCGTTCGTCGGCGCCGAGCCGGGCGACGAGCAGGGTTCCGACGGCGAGCACGACCGGCACGATGCCCGCGACGAGGAACGCGGGAGCCAAGCCGATCGCCTCTCCGACCGGACCGGCGATCGCCATCGACACCGGCATGAGGGCCAGCGAGACGAAGAAGTCCAGGCTCGAGACCCGCCCCAGCATGGCCGACGGAACGCGACGCTGCAGCAGCGTTCCCCACACCACCTGGGCGCCCTCGAAGAGCAGGCCGACCACGAACAGCGCCACGACCATCACCCACAACTGGCTCGTGAGCCCGATCACCGCCAGGGGCGCGCTGCCGATGCCCCACGCGAGGATCATGAGCGTCAGGTAGCGCTTCGGCAGTCGCAGCGAGGCGACCACGAGCGAGCCGATGGCACCGCCGATGCCGAACGCCGCCAGCACGAGGGCGAACGATCCCGCGCCTCCTCCGGTCTGGTCCTTCACGGCGAAGGGGATGAGCACCTCGATGGGCCCCATGATGATCAGGCACAGCAGCACGGCGAAGAGCAGGGTCGCGAACAGCCAGCGGGTCCTGACCATGTACACGAAGCCGTCGCGCAGGTCGACGAGGCTCTCGATGAGCACGTGACGTTGGGGACCGTCCATCGCCCGCCGCAGCGGCGTCGAGCGCATGAAGCCGAGGGTGATCGCGGCACCGACCTGAAGCACCGCGATCACGACGAACACCGCGCCGGGAGACGAGATGGCGATGATGGCGCTCGCGACGGCCGGTCCGGCGGCGTTGAGGATGGAGGGACGCAGCGCACCCTCGATGCCGTTCGCGGCGAGCAGCTGCTTCTCGGGCAGGATCGCCGGCAGCCACGCCGAGTACGCCGGGTAGAAGAAGCCGTCGGCCACACCCAGCACGAAGGCGATGATCGCCAGGTGCCAGACCTGAACCTGTCCCGAGAGGGTCAGGGCGGCCGCGGTGGCGAAGGTGATGCCCCGCGCCGCCTCCACCGTCAGCAGGATGCGGCGCTGCGGGATGCGGTCCGCCGCGACACCGCCGAACAGCACCGCGAGCACGAGCCCGAGGCTGTTGCCGAGCGCGACGAGCGAGAGGTCGCTCGGCCGTCCCCCGAGCAGCACGACCTGCCATGCCACCGCGACGATCCAGCCGCCGGCGCTGAAGAGCGAGAACACGAGCGCGATCGCGAGCAGCCGGTACTGCGGCAGCGCGAACGGTCTCAGCGCCCGGGGCCAGCGGGAAGCACCCACCCCTAGTGCCACTTCGAGGCGAGGTGCTCGGCGTTGATGCGTCGGATGGTGCCCGACCGGGAGCGCAGTACGATGCTCTCGGTGGTGATGAATTCGCCCTGCTTCTTCACACCGGCGACGAGTGCGCCATCGGTGACCCCCGTGGCCACGAAGATGGTGTTGTCGCCGGCGACGAGGTCGTCGAGGCCGTACGCGCGATCCAGGTCGAGCCCTGCGGCGATGCCGCGCTCGCGTTCCTCGTCGTTCCGCGGGGCGAGGCGGCCCTGCATGAAGCCGCCGAGGGCCTTGATGGCGCAGGCGGTCGTGATTCCCTCGGGGCTGCCGCCGATGCCGATGCACATGTCGACGCGGGTGCCGTGCCGGGCCGCGTTGATGCCCCCGGCCACGTCGCCGTCCAGCAGCAGCCGGGTGCCGGCTCCCGCCTCACGGATCTCCTGGATGAGTCCCTCGTGCCGCGGACGATCGAGCACCGCCACCCGGATCTCGTCGACGGGACGGCCGATGGCCTTGGCGTACGCGCGGATGTTCTCGCCGACGGGGCGATCGATGTCGATCACGCCGTGGCCGGCAGCGCCCGTGACGATCTTGTCCATGTAGAACACCGACGAGGCATCGAGCATGGTGCCCCGATCCGAGACCGCGATCACCGAGAGGGCGTTCTGGCGGCCGGCCGCGGTCAGGCTGGTGCCGTCGATGGGATCGACGGCCATGTCGCAGGCCGGCCCCGTGCCGGTTCCCACGTGCTCGCCGTTGAAGAGCATGGGAGCGTCGTCCTTCTCGCCCTCGCCGATGACGACGACGGCGTCGAAGTCGACCGTGGCGAGGAAGGCCCGCATGGCATCGACCGCTGCCTTGTCGGCCAGGTTCTTCTGGCCCTTCCCGATCCACGGCACCGCGCGGATGGCCGCCGCCTCCGTCGACCGCACGAGCTCGAGTGCGAGGTTGCGGTCGGGGTGCTTGTCCAGGCTGTCGGTCGCCGAGATGTCCATGGTTCGAGCGTAGTCAGCGGGGGCGACGCGCGACCGGGCATTCCCGCTGGGCGGAGGCGAAACTTCGTCGATTCTTAACCGGGCGGCGCATCGCGTGGCGTCAGGCCCTCAGCGCTCGTTCGGGCCCTCATCCGATCGAGCCGGCGGTCCAGACCGCGACGGTGCCGTCCGCTCCGACCGGTGGCAGCGTGAGCCCCGCTCCGAGGTCGACACCGGTGACGGATGCGATGACGACGAGCGCGTCGGCACGACACACGTCTCCGGCGCCGCGGATGACGTACGGGTCGCCGCCGGCAGCGGCCAGTCGCTGCGCCTCGCGAGCGCCCTGCGGGGCGAAGCGGGCGCTCATCGTTCCGCCCAGGGCACGGGCGAGGGCAGCGGTGATCACTGCCTCTGGGGCTCCCCCGGTGCCGAGCAGCGCATCCGCCCCGCCCCTGAGCACGCGGACCGAGCGCTCGATGTCACCGTGCCGGAACCTCTCCACCGTGGCCGAGGCGGCCTCGAGCTGCTCGATCAGTGCGGCGTTGCGGGGGCGCTCCTGCACGAGCACTCGCAGGGGTGGGCCGTCGTCGTCGGAACCCCGGGCCAGCTCGGCGAGAACGGCTGCGACCTCGTCGTCCACCCGCAGGTTCGGGTGCGCGCCGCTCACCACGAGCTTCTGCATGTAGTGCGCTGGACCGAGGTCGATCAGGCCGCCCCGGGGAGCGAGGGCCATCACGACCATCGCACCGGGCGCACCCTCGGCGGCCAGACGGGTGCCGTCGATGGGGTCGACGGCCAGGTCGACGGAGGGGCCGCCGCTGCCGAAGCGCTCGCCCACGAAGAGCATCGGCGCCTCGTCCTTCTCACCCTCGCCGACCACGACCCGCCCGTCCACGGGAACGCGCTCCAGTTCGGTGCGCAGGGCGGCCACGGCGGCGGCGTCCACTGCCATGGCGTCCCCGCCTCCCACGAAGGGCAGCGTCGCCCGAGCGGCGACCTGAGCAGCGTGCACGAGGGCGCCTCGGATGCCGCCTGCCGAAGGATTCACCTGCCCATCCTGCCCGACCCGCGGCATCCGTCGCGCTCGGTAGACTTCAGCTACAGCCCCCGCAAGCACGAAGGAGTCGTCATGCCCGTCGCCACCCCTGAGCAGTACGCCGAGATGCTCGACAAGGCCAAGGCAGGCGGCTTCGCCTACCCCGCCTTCAACGTCTCGTCGTCGCAGAGCATCAACGCCGTGCTGCAGGGCCTGACCGAGGCCGGGAGCGACGGCATCATCCAGGTGACGACCGGCGGCGCCGACTACTTCGCCGGCCACACGGTGAAGAACCGCGCCGGCGGTGCGCTCGCCATGGCCGCCTTCGCCACCCAGGTCGCCAAGAACTACCCCGTGACGGTGGCGCTGCACACCGACCACTGCCCCAAGAACGCCCTCGAGGACTTCGTGCTGCCCCTCATCGCCGCGTCGGAGGAGGAGGTGCGGGCCGGCCGCAATCCGATCTTCCAGTCGCACATGTGGGACGGCTCTGCGGTGCCGCTGGATGAGAACCTCGAGATCGCGAAGGACATGCTCAAGCGCACGAAGGCCATCAACGCCATCCTCGAGGTCGAGATCGGCGTCGTCGGCGGCGAGGAGGACGGCGTGGAGCACGAGGGCACCAACGATGCGCTCTACACGACCGTCGGCGACGTGACGAAGGCCGTCGAGGCGCTCGGCCTCGGCGAGAACGGCCGCTACATCGCGGCGCTGACCTTCGGCAACGTGCACGGCGTCTACAAGCCCGGTGGCGTGAAGCTGCGCCCCGAGCTGCTCGGCGAGATCCAGGCCGGCATCGCCGAGCGCTTCGGCACGGGTCCCAAGCCGCTCGACCTCGTCTTCCACGGTGGATCGGGTTCCAGCGACGCCGAGATCGCGGCTGCCGTGGCCAACGGCGTGATCAAGATGAACATCGACACCGACACCCAGTACGCCTTCACCCGCTCCATCGCCGACTACATGTTCAAGAACTACGACGGCGTGCTGAAGCTCGACGGCGAGGTGGGCAACAAGAAGCTCTACGACCCCCGTGCCTGGGGCAAGGTGGCCGAGAGCGCCATGGCCGCGCGCGTCGTCGAGGCGACCAAGCAGCTCGGCTCCGCCGGGCACGCAGCCTGATCCGGCGACGATGAGTCACACTCCGAGCGGCGGCGAGCTTCCCGACCCGAGGCCGAAGCCCGGTACGGGGAGCTCGCACCGCCCGGGTGGGATTGGAA
The DNA here is from genome assembly GCF_037404875.1 of Rathayibacter sp. YIM 133350. Taxonomy (NCBI): domain Bacteria; kingdom Bacillati; phylum Actinomycetota; class Actinomycetes; order Micrococcales; family Microbacteriaceae; genus Rathayibacter; species Rathayibacter sp. YIM 133350. Next base: position 30,020 of record NZ_JBBELO010000026.1, on the reverse strand, counting down.
ACCACCGGCGACGGATGCCGCGCCGAGCGAGCCGCCGCCCGCGTCGCCGACGCCCGCGCCGCAGGTCGAGCAGCCTCTGCAGCCCGAGCCGCGCTCGGGCGCCGAGTCCGCCGGACGCGCGGCGGCTCCGCGCTGGGATCGGATGCTCACCATCGGGCTGCTCGTCTTCGGCGTCTTCGGACTCATCTCGACGGTGCAGGTGCAGAACAGCACTCCGCAGGGCATGGCGATGCTCTACGAACAGGAGAAGCTCGGCACCTACACCGAGGCGTCCGCGGTGGCCGGCATCCTGCTCGGCGGCACCATCGTGCAGGTCGCCCTCTGGTTCATCGCGGCGACCGTCTCGGTCGCCCTCGTCATGCGGCGCCGGCGCGCCTTCTGGGTGCCGCTGACCATCGGCGTGGTCGCCGGCTTCGTCATGCTCGGCATCGTGCTGGCCGCCCTGCTCACCGACCCGACGCTGATCGCGCATTTCGGCCGCACGGGCGGCTGATCCAGCCGCGCACCGGCATCCGCGCCGCTAGGAGGCGACGCGGCTTCCCCGACCGCCGAGGGCGCGCGTCTCGCGGTTGCCCTGCAGGTCGCGGCGCAGTTCCTTGGGGAGGGAGAACATCAAGTCCTCCTCGGCCGTCTTGACCTCTTCGACATCGCCGTAGCCGGCATCCGAGAGGTCGTTGAGCACCTCGCGCACGAGCTCTTCGGGAACGGAGGCGCCACTGGTGACGCCGACCGTCTCGACGCCGTCGAGCCATTCCTGGCGGATCTCGCTCGAGTAGTCCACGCGGTAGGCGGCCTTCGCGCCGTGCTCGAGAGCGACCTCGACAAGGCGCACGCTGTTTGAGCTGTTGGCGGAGCCGACGACGATCACGAGATCGGCGCCCTGGGCGACCTTCTTGATGGCGACCTGACGGTTCTGCGTGGCGTAGCAGATGTCGTCGCTCGGCGGGTCCTGCAGGTTCGGGAACCGCTCCCGCAGACGGCGAACGGTCTCCATGGTCTCGTCGACCGAGAGCGTGGTCTGCGACAGCCAGACGACCTTGTCGGGGTCGCGCACCTGGATGTTCGGAACATCGTCGGGGCTGTTCACGAGCGTGACGTGCTCGGGAGCCTCGCCGGCCGTTCCCTCGACCTCTTCGTGGCCCTCGTGGCCGATGAGGAGGATCTCGAAGTCGTCGCGGGCGAAGCGCACGGCCTCGCGGTGCACCTTGGTCACGAGCGGGCAGGTGGCGTCGATGGCGAGCAGGCCGCGGTCGGCCGCGGCGTTCACGACGGCGGGCGAGACGCCGTGGGCACTGAAGACCACATGGGCGCCCGGGGGAACCTCGTCGACCTCGTCGACGAAGACGGCGCCCTTCTTCTCGAGCTCGGTCACCACGTGGATGTTGTGCACGATCTGCTTGCGCACGTAGACGGGAGCGCCGTAGTGCTCGAGCGCCTTCTCCACCGCCACGACCGCACGGTCGACGCCGGCGCAGTAGCCACGGGGAGCGGCCAGCAGCACCCGCTTGTGTCCGAGCACGGGGTTATCCTTGAGCCGCCCCTTCACTCCGGGTATGCGCGGCATGCCGAGGCCGATGGGTGGGGCGTCCGTACTGCTGGTCACCCCACGATTCTACGGGGGCGTCGGGCGAGAACACTGGGAGAGCGCCGCCGTGAGCGATGCGACTGAGACTGCAGCAGCCGTGCAGGCGCCTGCGCGCGACGCCCTGCCGACCCCGGAGACGCCGTGGCCGGTCTCGGTTCTCTCGGGCAAGATCCGCGATTACATCGATCGCCTCGGCACGGTGTGGGTCGAGGGCGAGATCACCCAGTGGGGCGTCTCGGGTGGAAACGTCTACGGCAAGCTGAAAGACCTGAACGGCGATGCGACCGTGAGCTTCAGCCTGTGGTCATCGGTGCGGGCCCGGGTCGGAGCCGAGTTCCGCCAGGGCGACCGGGTCGTGGCCCTCGTCAAGCCCAACTGGTGGGTCAAGGGCGGCACGCTCACCATGAACGTCGTCACGCTCAAGCACGTCGGCATCGGCGACCTGCTCGAACGCATAGAGCGGCTGCGGCGACAGCTCACCGATGAGGGACTCTTCGACAGCGCGCGCAAGAAGCCCCTCCCCTTCCTGCCGCACTGCATCGGCCTCATCACGGGCAAGGACTCCGACGCCGAGAAAGACGTGCTGCGCAACGCCCAGCTGCGCTGGCCGGCGGTGCACTTCCGCGTCGTGCACGCCGCCGTGCAGGGCGACCGCTGCTGCCCCGAGGTCGTGGCGGCCATCCGTGCTCTCGACGCCGACCCGCAGGTCGACGTGATCATCGTGGCGCGCGGCGGCGGCGATTTCCAGAACCTGCTCGGCTTCAGCGATGAGCGGGTGGTGCGGGCCGCGGCCGCCGCATCCACTCCTCTCGTGAGCGCGATCGGGCACGAGGCCGATCGTCCGTTGCTCGACGAGGTCGCCGACCTGCGGGCCTCGACGCCGACGGATGCCGCCAAGCGGGTCGTGCCCGACGTCGCCGACGAGCTGGCCCGCGTTCACCAGGCCCGCGCCCGCCTGAGCGGCCGGCTCAACACCCTGCTGCACCATGAGAACGATCGACTCGCCCAGCTGCGCAGCCGGCCGGTGCTCTCGGGGAGCGACTGGATCATCGACTCGCGGGCCCAAGAGCTCACCTACGCCCTCGCGCGTGGGAGCGAGCTCATGGATCGCGCGCTCGAGAAGGCCTCCGCCACGACCTCGGAGCTGCGCACCCGCCTGCGGGCCCTCTCTCCGCAGGCGACGCTCGACCGGGGCTACGCCATCGCGCAGTCGCCCGACGGCCACGTGCTGCGAGCGGCGGAGGATGCTCCCGAGGGAACCGCGCTTCTGCTCACCCTCGCCGACGGGGCGATCGCCGCGCGTTCCGAGGGACGCAGCGACGCCGGCCCGCACGGCGCCGCGAAATAGAATGGACACCATGCCCGCAACCGACGAGCTCGCCTCCCTCAGCTACGAACAGGCACGCGACGAGCTCATCCGCGTCGTCAACGCCCTCGAGCAGGGCTCCTCGACGCTCGAGGAGTCGCTCGCGCTCTGGGAGCGCGGCGAGAGCCTCGCCCGTCGCTGCGAGGAGTGGCTCGTGGGTGCGAAGGCGCGGCTCGAGGCCGCCCGACGCAGCCAGGTCGGACCCGAGGTCGAGACCATCGAGGCCGGGGCCCTGCGCGTCGACCTCGCCGACTGATGGCCGGCAACCAGCGCCGCGTCGTCGCCGAGCTCGGCAGGCCCGAGACGCCTGAGGAGGAGGCCGCCCGCAAGGCCGAGAGCTCCCGGCTGCATCGAGTGCGCCAGACGCCGAACAACCTCGTGTACTCGCTTCTCGTCACGGTGCTCGCCGTCGTGGTGCTCGTGCTGCTCGTTCCCCGTTCCGAGGCCCCGACGCAGAACGCCGTGGACTACCACTCCCTGGCCGCGCAGGCGCAGCCGGGCATGCCGACGATGCTCGCCGACCCCGACCTGCCGGCGGGCTGGCACGCCAACGTGGCGGAGTACCGCTCGGGAGCATCCGACGGCGTCGATGTGTGGTTCATCGGCTTCATCACGCCGAGCGACGAGTTCATCGGGCTCTCGCAGGCCTTCGACGCGAACGACACCTGGGTCGCCGAGCAGTTGCACAACACGATCGCGACCGGCTCCGTCGAGATCTCCGGCATCCCGTGGACGGTCTACGACAACCGCAAGTCGTCGAGCGATGTCGGCAACGCCAAGTACGCGCTCGTGACCCAGACCCCGAAGAGCACCTGGGTACTCGCGGGCACGGCATCCCCCGCCGAGTTCCGCACCCTCGCGAAGGCCATCGCCCCCACGGTCGCCGCCGAAGCCGACTGAGCACCCACCACCGAGACAGAACCCCGCAGAACGAGGAGAGCCGTGAGCACAGGAACCGATCCGTCGACGACCGCCCGCCCCGAGACTCCGGCTGAGGCCTGGCATGAGCTCCGTCGCGGAAACGCCCGGTTCGTGTCGGGGGAGCCACGGCATCCTCGCCAAGACGTCGAGCGACGCACTGAGGTCGCCTCAGGCCAGGCTCCGCTCGCCGCGCTGCTCGGCTGCAGCGATTCCCGGCTCGCGGCCGAGATCATCTTCGACCAGGGTCTCGGCGACCTCTTCGTCGTGCGGAACGCCGGCCAGGTCGCGTCCGAGTCGGCCATCGGCTCCCTCGACTACGCGGTGGGAGCACTCGGCGTGCCGCTGATCGTGGTGCTCGCGCACGACAACTGCGGCGCCGTGCGGGCCGCCATCGATGCGCACCGACCGGATGCCGCGCCCCTGTCCCCGCACATCCGATCGCTCATCGATCACATCACCCCCGCCGTGCAGCGGGTGATCGGCACCGACGGCACCGTCGATGCGGCCGAGATCGAACCCGCCGACGTCGGCCAGGAGCACCTGCGCGACACCGTCACGGAGATCCTCGAGGCGAGCGAGATGATCTCCGCCGCGATCGCAGAGGGTAAATTGGCAATCGTCGGCGCCAATTACCGCCTCTCCGAAGGCCGCGCCGAGACCGACGTCGTCGTCGGCGCGGTCTGAAGCGACCGTCATCCCTCTCTCGAAAGGCAACACCCACGTGAGCACCGCGGCCGAGTCCGAATACCGCATCGAGCACGACACCATGGGCGAGGTGCGCGTTCCCAAGAACGCCCTCTACCGCGCCCAGACGCAGCGGGCGGTGGAGAACTTCCCGATCTCGGGATCAGGGTTGGAGTCGGCGCAGATCGCCGCGCTCGCCCGCATCAAGAAGTCGGCCGCCCTCGCGAACGAGCGCCTCGGCGTTCTGGACGCCGACGTCGCCCAGGCCATCGCGGCCGCGGCGGATGACGTGATCACCGGCCGCTACGACGCCGAGTTCCCCGTCGACGTCTACCAGACGGGCTCGGGCACCTCGTCGAACATGAACATGAACGAGGTGCTCGCGACCCTCGCGACCGAGCGGCTCGGGCGCCCGGTTCACCCGAACGACCACGTGAACGCGTCGCAGTCCTCGAACGACGTCTTCCCCACCTCCGTGCACGTCGCCGTCACGAGTGCACTCATCGACGACCTCATCCCTGCCCTCGACCACCTCGCGGTGGCCCTCGAGGCCAAGGCCCAGGCCTGGGCCGGCGTGGTCAAGTCGGGTCGTACCCACCTGATGGATGCCACCCCCGTGACGCTCGGACAGGAATTCGGCGGCTATGCCCGCCAGGTGCGCCTCGGCATCGAGCGCGTGCGCACCGCGCTCCCCCGGGTCGCCGAGGTGCCGCTCGGCGGCACCGCCGTGGGCACCGGCATCAACACTCCGGCCGGCTTCCCCCAGTTGGTCATCGAACTGCTCCAGCAGGAGACCGAGCTGCCCATCACCGAGGCAGCCGACCACTTCGAGGCCCAGGCCAACCGCGACGGCCTCGTCGACGCATCCGGAGCCCTCCGCACGATCGCCGTCAGCCTCACCAAGATCTCGAACGACATCCGCTGGATGGGGTCGGGACCGAACACCGGGCTCGGCGAGCTGCACATCCCCGACCTTCAGCCCGGATCCTCCATCATGCCGGGCAAGGTGAACCCCGTCATCCCCGAGGCCGTGCTCATGGTCGCGGCACGGGTGATCGGCAACGACGCCACGATCGCCTGGAGCGGCGCATCGGGCGCGTTCGAGCTCAACGTGCAGATTCCGGTGATGGGAACGGCGCTGCTCGAGTCGATCCGCCTGCTCGCCAATGCGAGCCGGGCCCTGGCCGACAAGACCGTCGACGGGCTCGAGGCCAACGTGGAGCGCGCCGCCGCCCTCGCTGGCATGTCGCCCTCGATCGTGACACCGCTCAACAAGATCATCGGCTACGAGGCGGCCGCCAAGATCGCCAAGCACTCGGTGGCCAAGGGCATCACGGTGCGCGAGGCCGTTCTCGACCTCGGCTACGTCGAGCGCGGCGAGCTCACGCTCGAGCAGCTCGATGCCGCGCTCGACGTGCTCTCGATGACGCGCCCGCCCGTCGCGAAGTAGGCCGCGCCGAGCAGGGCCTCCGAAAAGCGAGGCGATCTTCGCCGACCCGCCGCCCGGACGCGGATCCGGGCGGCGCGTCGCGCGAAATCGCCTCGCTTCTCGGAATGTCCTCGCTTTTCGGGAGGGGTCCGGGTCAGGCGGGTTCGTTGCCGTCGAGCAGGTCGCTCACGAGCGCCGCGATCGCCGAGCGCTCCGAGCGGGTGAGGGTGACGTGTCCGAACAGCGCGTGGCCCTTCAGCGTCTCGATGACCGAGGCGATGCCGTCGTGCCGCCCGACCCGCAGGTTGTCGCGCTGGGCGACGTCGTGGGTGAGCACGACCCGCGAGTTCTGGCCGATGCGGCTGAGCACCGTGAGCAGCACGTTGCGCTCGAGCGACTGGGCCTCGTCCACGATCACGAACGCGTCGTGCAGGCTCCGGCCGCGGATGTGCGTGAGGGGAAGCACCTCGAGGATGCCGCGTGCGACGACCTCTTCGAGCACGTTGTCGCTCACGACCGATCCGAGGGTGTCGAAGACCGCCTGTCCCCAGGGGTTCATCTTCTCGCCCTGGTCACCGGGCAGGTAGCCGAGCTCCTGGCCGCCGACCGCGTAGAGCGGGCGGAAGACCATGATCTTCTTGTGCTGCTGCCGCTCGAGCACGGCCTCGAGGCCGGCGCACAGCGCGAGGGCCGACTTGCCCGTTCCGGCGCGACCGCCGAGCGAGAGGATGCCGATCTCGGGATCCAGCAGCATGTCGATGGCCAGCCGCTGCTCGGCCGAACGGCCGTGCAGGCCGAACACGTCGCGATCCCCGCGCACGAGCCGCATCTCCCCGGGCCGGCTGATGCGCGCCAGCGCGCTGCCGCGGTCGGAGTGGATGACGAGGCCGGTGTTGAGGGGCAGGTCGGCGACCATGCGCGACTCGATGAACTCCTGCTCGTAGAGGTCGTCGATCTCGCGTGATCCGAGGGTGAGCTCCTGCATGCCGGTCCAGCCGGAGTCGTGCGCGAGCTCGGCCCGGTACTCCTCCGCCGCGAGCCCGATGGAGGCGGCCTTGACGCGCAGCGGCAGGTCTTTGGAGACCACCGTCACGTCGAGACCGTCGTTGGCGAGGTTCAGGGCGACGGCGAGGATGCGCGAGTCGTTGTCCTTCAGCTGCAGCCCGCTGGGCAGCACGGTCATGTCGGAGTGGTTCAGCTCCACGCGCAGAGAGCCGCCATCGCCGACCGGGATCGGGAAGTCGAGGCGCTCGTGCTGGATGCGCAGGTCGTCGAGCGTGCGCAGCGCCTTCCGCGCGAAGAAGCCGATCTCGGGGTCGTGGCGCTTGGCTTCGAGCTCGGCGACCACGACGACGGGCAGAACCACCGCATGTTCGGCGAACCGGAACAGCGCGCCCGGATCACTGAGGAGCACGGACGTGTCGAGCACGTACGTGCGCTCCGCCGTCTGCACCGCTGCCGAACGTGTGGACTGCCCTTGGGTTCCTACGTTGGTCACAACCGCTCCCACCCCGAGTTCACTCGGAACGTTCGAGGCGGCCACGTGGCGGTGATATCGAGCCGTCTAGGTGGCCGACCCGATCAGGCGCCTTACCTGATGAGGCGAACCTACGTCTGCCCGGCGACATCGGGGTGAACGACACGCGGCGGATTTCACCCGTTCACAATCGCTCAGTACACCGCCGCCGTGCCGTAGGAGACGAATGCACCGCGCAGCATCTCGACGGTGTCGTCGGAGAGCGCGGCGTGCACGCTCAGGCGCACGGTTCCCAATCGGTGCGTCGCCGTGATGCCGTGGTTGAACAGGGATGCGGTGAGAAGTGTCAGCTGGTCGGCCGGCGGCTCGAGCACGATGAGCCCCGCACGCTCACGCTCGTCGCGGGAGGAGGCGACCGGGATGGCGAACTCGTCGGCGAGCTCGATGATCCGGCTGACGTTCGTGCGCACCGCATCCTCGAGCACGGCCACGCCCACGGCGTTCATCTCCTCCAGTGCCGCGGCGAATCGCGCCTGCGCGATGCGGTCGGGGTTCGTCACGCGGAACGCGCGGGCGCCGGTCGCCGGCGGAGGCACCTCGTCCCACGCCTCGGGCTCCTCCGTGCCGGTGTATCCCGAGATCACGGGCGTCAGCCCATCGAGGGCGCGGGCGCTCAGGGCCATGAACCCGGTGCCCCATCCGGCGCGGCACCACTTCTGGCCGCCGGAGACGACGACGTCGGCCACCTCGTAGGGGGCGTCGACGATGCCGAAGCCCTGGATAGCGTCCACGATCAGCAGCCGGTCGCCGATCACCTGGCGGATGCCGTCGAGATCGGTGACGTAGCCGGTGCGCGAGTCCACGAGCGTGACCGCCACGGCGGCCGTGGCATCCGTCAGCTGCTGCTTGACCTGCCCCGGGGTGACGCGCCCGAGCTCGGTCTCCAGCCAGACCGGCCGCACGACGTGCAGCGCCTCGGCGGCGCGCACAGCCGAGATCGGAAGCGTCGGGAACTCCCCGCCCGAGAGCAGCACCTCGCCGGTCACCCCGAACATGGCGTGGGTGATGCCCATCGAGGTGTTGGGCTGGGTGACGACCTGGTCGACGGGGAAGCCCGTCGCCACGGCGACGGCCTCGTGCAGCCGCTCCTCCTGCTGCTCGAGGGCGTCGAGCGAGCCGAATCGCGCCTTCGCGAGCATCTCGTGCCACCCCTGCGCCTCGGCGACCACGGCACCAGACAGCGGTCCGACGCGGCCGTAGTTCAGGTAGCCGGGTTCCTCCAGGAATCCTGCCGCGTAGTCCTCGAGCGCGCTCATCGGGTCCTTCCTCGTCGTTGTAAGGGGCCGACGCCGTGTGGGGTCTCGCCGCCGTATGGATTGCGCATCAACCGCCGAACCGCCGATGCCGTCTCGCATAGTCGCGCAGGGCCCGCAGGAAGTCCACTTCGCGCAGGTCGGGCCCGAGAGCCTCGACGAAGTAGAACTCGCTGTGCGCCGACTGCCACAGCATGAAGTCGCTCAAGCGCTGCTCCCCCGACGTGCGGATGACCAGGTCGGGATCGGGCTGCCCTCCCGTGTAGAGGTGCTCGCCGATAAGCTCGGGGGTCAGCCGCTCCGCGAGGTCCTCGAGGCTGCGGCCTTCGGCGTGGTGGTCGGCCACGATGCTGCGCATCGCATCCGTGATCTCGGTGCGGCCTCCGTAGCCGACGGCGAGGTTGACGTGCATGCCCTCCTTGCCCATGGACTGCTCCTCCGCGCTCTCGAGCGCGGCCACGAGCGGCTGCGGCAGGCCCGCGGTCGAGCCGACGTGCTTGACGCGCCAATCGCGATAACGCGAGAGGTCGTCGGCCAGCTCCGCGATGATCTCGATGAGGTCGCCGAGTTCGTCGGGCGAACGATTGCTGAGGTTGTCGGAGGAGAGCAGGTACAGGGTCACGACCGAGATGCCGAGGTCGTCGCACCATTCCAGGAACTCGCGCATCTTCGCGGCGCCGGCTCGATGCCCGTGCGAGGCACTCGAGAAGCCGAGCTGCTTGGCCCAGCGACGATTGCCGTCGATGATCATGGCGACGTGGTGCGGCAGCGCCTCCGTGTCGAGGGTGCGACGCAGGCGGCGTTCGTAGAGGCCATAGAGGATGCCACGCCCGAGTGGTTCCCGCCTCTTCTGCACGTGACAACGGTAGTGCACGGCGCGAGATGCGCTTCCCGGGTGCTCAGCCGCCGAAGGAACCGAACCCGCCGCTGCCCGACTTGACGGAGTGGCCGAATCCCGAAGACTTGCCCGACGAGCCGAAGCCGCCCGTGAGAGGGGCGCGGGATCCCACCTTCGCCGAGGCCGGCGCCTTCTCTGCCACATCGGACGGGGCCGAGCCGGGCGCCGCGAAACCGCCCGCCTGCACGGGCGCCCACGATGAGACCCGCGAGCTGTTCCAGCGGGAGCCGGCGAACAGCAACGGGCCCAGCCAAAGGCCGGCACCGTAGTGGCCCTGGTAGCGGTCCGAGGACTCGCAGAGCTGCTCAGGGGTCTGGTCGACGCTCTTGCCGTCCTGCCGCAGCTTCTCGAGCTGTTCGGCGACATCGGCCAGGCATTCCTCCTTGGAGGCGTACACCGGACGCTCAGTGTCATCGGGAACCACGTACTTCTCGCCGTCCGCGCCGGTGACCACCGTGCCGTCCTTCGGAAGCGAGGAGCATCCGGCGAGCGCGAACAACGCTCCCGCGACGCCGACCATCGCGGCCGCGCGAGTCGTGCGAGACGCGGCGACGCCGGTCAGGGTGAGGCTGCCCCGCCGCGTGGGTTCCCTGCTCACGGTTCCTCCTGCTCGATGAAGTGCGGCACGAACTCGGCGAGGTCTCCGGTGATCGGACCGGAGGTCTCGCGGATGTCGATGCCGACCGGGTCTTCGCCGACGACCCAGCTCCCGATGATGGCAGTCTTGCCTGAGATCGGGGTGAGGCCGGCGCGTTTCTGGAACACGAACCCCTCCTCGCCGTACTCTCCCGGCTGGGAGGCGACGACCGCTCCGTCGGCTCCGAACATCGTGACGTTGGCGCCCTCGCGCCCGAGCCGGGGCTTGGAGACGTAGGGAACCCCCCAGAGCTCCTCCGGCGAGGCGTAGGCGGGCAGGAGGTTCGGATGCCCGGGGAAGAGCTCCCACAGGACCACGAGCAGCTGCTTGTTCGACAGCAGCATCTTCCACAGCGGCTCGACCCACTGGGTGCGCCACCTCGAGGCCTCGAGGAACCCGGCGAACTGCTCCTGCCGCATCCACTCCCACGGATAGAGCTTGAAGATGTGGGTGATGTCGGCTCCGTCAGCGTCGACGAACTGGTTGCGCTCGAGGTCGTACTCGATGTCCTCCATGAAGATGAGCCGGGGCGTGAAGCCGGCCTGCTTCGCGGTCTCCGCCATGTAGGCGACCGTGTCCGCATCCTCGACGATCAGAACGCCATCGCCCGAGTCGTGCAGGGAGGCCAGGTGCAGGGTCGAACCCTCGGGCAGGTTCCAGCGCGTGACGCGAATGTGCTGCCACTGCTCGACGAGGGCCTCGTGGATGCTGTTGAACTGGTCGGCCTGCTCCCCGTGCACGTCGATCAGCCATTGCCACTGCGCCGCGGCCGACTCCACGAGCGAGGTGGGGGTGTCTGCGTTGAACTCGAGCATCTGCACGGTGCCCTCGGCAGGGTCGTAGGCGAGGTCGAACCGCCCGTAGACGGTGGGATCGTCGTCGTCCCACGAGTGCTTCACCCGCTCACGCAACAGCAGCGGCACCCCGAATTCCGCCAGCCGGTCGGAGCGCACGACGTGCTCGACGGCGTCCATGCACCGGTCGAACAGCTCCTTCGTGGCCCTTTCGAGGGTCTCGATCTCGGCCCGGGTGAAGCTGTACGCGGCGCTCTCGTTCCAGTAGGGGCGCCCGCCCTCGGATTCCAGGTCGTAGAAAGTGAATCCGACCGCGTCGCAGCGCCGCCGCCAGTCCGGGCGGGGCGTGCTGGGTATTCGGAGCAAGCGGGCCCCCCTCGTGTTTTGATGGAGCTGATCTCCCGCCACGATCGCACAAAGGATGCCGCCCGTGTCGAGCAAGCCGATTCTCGCAGGAGCACTCGTGCTCGGCCTGTGCGGCTGCGGGGCGGATCGCGGCGCCTCCGATGCGGAGTGCGCACTGGTCGATGAGGCCGTTCAGGCCATCAGCGCCACCCTCGAGCGCATCTCCGGTCCCGATGACGCGCGCATCGCCCTCTCCGCGATGGAGCCCGACATGAGCGCGCTCGCGGCAGCCGCGGGCGGCATCCGGAGCACGGCGCTGCGCCGGGCGGCCACCGATCTCGCCGGCGGCTACGCCGCGCTGCACGACTCCGCCACCGACCTGCTCGACCTCACTGCGGCGGTCGGAGCCGATACGGCAGCCGATGCGCAGTCCGACCGCCTGCGCGAGCGCCTCAGCGACGCCGACGAGTGGATCAGGTCGGCCTCGCTGCGCTACCGGAACATCTGCCTCGAAGGCTGAGAGGAAGCCACCGCGTGCTGCCGTAGAGTGTCGGCATGAACGCCCCGGAGAGCCGCGAATCGGAGGACGTGCGCGAGCAACTGCACGAACCGATCGGCAACCTCACCGCGTCGGATGCCGCCGTGGCGGCCGACGACACCCGCGGACCCGAGCTGCCCAACATCCCCCTCGTCGACGCCTCCCCCGCCCATCCGAACGACATCAAGCCGACCTGGCGCGGCTGGATCCACGCGGCCACCTTCCCCCTCGCCCTCGCCGCGGGAATCGTGCTCATCTGCCTCGCCGACGGTACGGCCGCCAAGTGGGCATCGGCCGTGTTCATGGCCACGTCTCTGCTGCTGTTCGGCAACTCGGCCCTCTACCACCGCTTCGACTGGAAGCCGCGCACGAAGGTCGTGCTGAAGCGCATCGACCACGCCAACATCTTCCTGCTCATCGCGGGCACCTACACCCCGCTGGCGATCCTGGCCCTGCCGCCTCAGAAGGGCACGCTGCTGCTCGTTCTCGTGTGGGCGGGGGCGATCATCGGCATCGGATTCCGCGTCTTCTGGATCAACGCGCCGCGCTGGCTGTACGTGCCCATCTACATCGCCCTCGGCTGGGCGGCGGTCATGTACCTCGGCGACCTGCTGAACGCCAACGCCGCAATGATGGTGCTCGTCATCGTCGGCGGAGTGCTCTACACCGGCGGCGCGGTCGTCTATGCGCTCAAGCGACCGAACCCCTGGCCCGGCCGATTCGGCTTCCACGAGATCTTCCACGCCTGCACGCTCATCGCGTTCCTGTGCCACTGGACGGCGACGCTGCTGATCGCCCTCGCCCCCGCCTACAACGCGTAGGGCGGCTCACTCAGCGGGTCGGGGCGTCAGGATCCTCGGTCGCGGGCGGCGCGGCCGCCGGGGCATCCGTCGTCGCCCCGCCGTCGTGGAGCTGCTCGGCCGTGAGGCGCTCGCGCACCTGGGCGCGATAGTTGGTGCGGCGCACGCGGCGCACCATGTCGAGGATGAGCAGCACGGTCGCCGCGGCGATGAGGAAGGTGATGATGAATCCGACGATGCCGGGGGTCACCGTGTCTTCGTCCGGGGTGACGGGGGGCGTCGTCGCGAGGTGAACGGATGCCTGGACCAGCAGATCGTTGATGCTCCCGAGCACGCGTCGTTCTCCCTCGTTGTGCGGCGTTAGCCTTGGTGTACCAGCCTAACCGCCGCGGGCTCGCGCCCCGTTCAGGAGGAATCCACTCACCGCCATGACCGCACTCGACGAACGCTACGGCCGCACACGCAGCCGTCGGCGACGCGACCTGTGGATCGTGGCCGGCGTGGCCGTGGCATTCGTCGTCGTCTTCGCCGCCTGGGTCATCTGGGCCGGTCTGGACGGCACGAGCTCGAGCATCGACACCGAGGACACCAAGCACGAGATCATCGACGCCCACAGCGTGAGCGTCACCTTCGAGATCTCCATGGCGCCCGGAATGACCGCGAGCTGCGCCGTGCAGGCCCTCGACGAGGACTTCTCCATCGTGGGCTGGAAGGTCATCGACATCCCGGCCTCGAGCCAGTACACGCGATCGTTCACGGAAGTCTTGCGCACCGCAGGGCAGAGCAACACGGGTTTGATTAAGGGCTGCTGGCCGACCTAATATAGGCCATTCGCCCCGGCACAGGGCGTGTGACGAACCGGGCGCCTCAGGCTCCCGGCTCCACCCGCCCGGATCGCCGGGGCCGCGTTCTATCCCCACTCTCTCTTCGAGGAGCACTGATGACCCAGGATGCCGCTGTCAGCTGGCTGACCCAGGATGCATACGACCGTCTCGCTGCGGAGCTCGAGCGGCTGAGCACGGTCGGGCGCGAGGAGATCGCCAAACGCATCGAGGCCGCGCGCGAAGAGGGCGACCTGAAGGAGAACGGCGGCTACCACGCTGCCAAGGACGAGCAGGGCAAGCAGGAGGCCCGCATCCGTCAGCTCACCGAGCTGCTGCGCACCGCCGAGGTCGGCGAGGCACCCGAGAGCCACGGCGTCGTCGAGCCCGGAACCGTCATCACGGCCCGCATCGCCGGTGACGAGAGCACCTTCCTCATCGGCTCCCGTGAGATCGCCGGCGACAGCGAGCTCGACGTCTACAGCGAGCAGAGCCCGCTCGGCGCCGCGATCGTCGGCCTGTCGGTCGGAGACTCGACGACCTACACCGCTCCGAACGGACGGGAGATCAGCGTCGAGGTGCTCGGCGTCGAGACCTGGACCGGTCGCTGAGCGAGCTCCTCGTCAGAGGATGCGGGGGTCGTAGCCGCCCGCGCGCAGCGTGTCGACGACGTGCTGCTTGTGAGCGGGACCGCGCGTCTCGATCGAGAGCTGCAGTTCGACGTCGCTGATCTGGCGACCCGCCCCGTGCCGCGTGTGCAGCACCTCGACGACGTTGGCGTTGGCCTCGGCGACGAGTTCCGACGTGCGCGCGAGCTGGCCGGGACGATCCGGCAGCATGATCGAGATGGTCAGGTAGCGCCCGGAGGCCGCCAGTCCGTGACTGATGACGCGCTGCATGAGCAGCGGGTCGATGTTGCCGCCCGAGAGGATCGCGACGACGGGGCCCGTGCTCTTCACGGCCCCCGCCAGGATCGCGGCGACGGAGACCGCTCCGGCGGGCTCGACCACGAGCTTCGCGCGCTCCATCAGCACGATGATCGCGCGGGCGACATCGTCTTCGGTGACGGTCACGATCTCGTCGACGCTCTCGCGGATGATCTGGAAGTTCAGCTCGCCCGGCGTGTAGACCGCGATGCCGTCGGCGATGGTCGGCAGCACGGGCACCGACACGGGGTACCCCGCGGCGAGCGAGGCGGGGTAGGGCGCGGCGTTCGCGGCCTGCACGCCGATGATCCGCACGGTGCGGCCCTCGGCATCCGCGCGCTGGCGGATGGCGCTGGCCACCCCGGAGGCCAGCCCTCCTCCGCCGATGGGAACGATGACGGTTCTCACGTCGGGCGCCTGGTCGAGGATCTCGAGGCCGAGGGTTCCCTGGCCCGCGACGACGTCGGCGTGATCGAACGGCGGGATGAGCACCGCCCCGGTCTCCTCGGCGAATGCCGCAGCGGCAGCGAGGGTCTCTCCGATCACGTCACCGTGCAGCACGACGTCTGCGCCGTAGTCCCGCGTGGCCTCGAGCTTGGGCAGTGCGACCCCGATCGGCATGAAGATGGTGGCGTCGATGCCGAGTTCGCGGGCGGCCAGCGCGACGCCCTGGGCGTGGTTGCCCGCCGACGCCGCCACGACCCCGCGTGAGCGCTCATCGGCATCCAGCGCCGCGAGGCGATTGTAGGCGCCGCGGATCTTGTACGAGCCGGTGCGCTGCAGGTTCTCGCACTTGAGGTAGACGGGTGCACCGAGAACCTCGGCGAGATAGCGCGAGCTCTCGAGCGGAGTGACGCGGGCGACCCCCGCCACGACCTCCCGAGCGCGCTCGAAGTCAACGAGTTGGGGCCCGACCGCGTGCGCTTGTCTCACTCCGCCATCGTATGAGAGAGCCTATGCGTCTTGGGACATGTTCCGACGTCGACCAGGGCGTGCGGCCGGAACGGTCTGCCAGATGGCGTTCCCGGCCGGGGCGGGGGGCACGGGCGGATGGCTCTTCCAGGCGCCGCTCGACACGTAGCGCACCATCACGTTCAGCACAGCGGCGAACGGGACCGCGAACAACGCCCCGGGGATGCCCGCGAGGAGCGATCCGGCGGCTACGACGAGCACGACGGCGAGGGGATGCACCTTGACGGCGGTTCCCATGACCAGAGGCTGCAGGATGTGGCCCTCAACCTGCTGCACGAGCAGCACGACGCCCAGGAGGATGAGGGCGATGAGCCAGCCGTTGTAGACGAGGGCGACGACGCACGCGAGCGCACCGGTGATGACGGCACCGACGATCGGGATGAACGACCCGAGGAAGACCATGACGGCGATCGGTATGGCCAGCGGCACGCCGAGCAGGAAGGCACCGAGGCCGATTCCGAAGGCGTCGATGGTCGCCACGAGAATCTGCACGCGGGCGAAGCTGCCGAGGGTATGCCAGCCGGCCCTGCCCGCGCCGTCGACCGCCGCCCGCGCATTCCGCGGGAACACCCGCACGATCCAGCCCCAGATCCCCTTGCCGTCGATGAGGATGAAGATGAGGCTGAACAGGGTCAGCAGCAGCCCGGCTCCGACGTGGCCGAGCGTGGAACCGACCGAGAGCGCACCGCTGATGAAGACCTGGCTGTCGGCCTGCAGGCTCTTCCACGCGCTGTTGATGTAGTCGTTGAGCTCGGACTCGCTCAGCTGCAGCGGCGAGGCCAACAGGGCGGCCTTCAGGTCACCGTACGAGGTGACCGCCCGATCGCTCAGGTCGCTCCACCCCCGTGCGATCTGCGTGACCACGAGAACGACGAGTCCACCGACGATGGCGATCGTGCCGACGAGCGCGACCACGACGGCGAGCCACTTCGGCCAGTGATGGTGCTGAAGGAAGCCGACGAAGGGAACCAGCAGGGCGCCGACGAGCACCGCGATCAGCAGCGGGATGAGGATCAGGCGCAGCTGGATGATGAGGAAGATGAGCACCGCGGCGACCGCGGCGATGAGCAGCAGCCTCCACGACCACCCCGCGGCCAGGCGCATGCCGTTGGGGATGGATCTCTCGACGCTGAACGGCGGCTCCACGACGACGGGCTCCTCACTGCGGGTGAGCAGCACACGGTTCCACCACGAGCCGCCCTGCGGTCGGCTCGCCCCCCGGGGGGTCTCCGGCTGGTTCTCAGTCATTCGGTCAGTCTAGGAGTCCCGATTCCACCGGATCAGGGGCTTGCGCACACCTCACCTGCGCTCCACCCCGCGTCCGAGGCGACTGCTAGCCTCCCAAGACAATGGTTGATTCGATGTCCGCCGCCCTCGCCCGACGGGTCGCACTGGCCGCTCAGGGGTTCGGGCGCACCCTTCCGCCCGCCGTCGGCACCCGTCAGCTGAACGGCGCCATCGACCGCCTCGGCCTGCTGCAGATCGACTCGGTGAACGTCTTCGAGCGCTCGCACTACCTGCCGCTGTTCGCGCGCCTCGGCGGCTACGACAAGGCGCTGCTCGACCGGCTCGCCTTCGCCCGCTCCGGCCGCTACATCGAGTACTGGGCGCACGAGGCGGCCATCATCCCGACGCAGACCTGGCCGCTGCTGCGCTGGCGCATGGACGAGTATCGCGACCGATACGCGAGCAACCCCGCCGAGTGGCCGAGAGGTGAGAGCGGCCTCTACCCGTGGCTGCTCGAGGAGCTCGCCCGCAATGGTCCCCTGCCGGCCAGCGCCATCGAGCACGAGGCGAATGTGCGGCGCGGTCCGTGGTGGGGCTGGTCCGACGTGAAGCGCAGCCTGGAGGTGCTCTTCCGTACGGGCGCCGTCGTCTCGGCGGGCCGCACCCGGTTCGAGCGCACGTACGCCCTTCCCGAGCAGGTACTCCCCCGTGAGGTGATCGAACGCGACGTTCCACGGGACGAGGCGCACCGCCAGTTGGTCGAACACGCCGCCCGCGCTCACGGCGTCGGCACCGAGAAGGACCTCGCCGACTACTTCCGCCTGAAGCGCGCGGATGTGGCTCCCGCCATCGCCGACCTCGTCGACGCGGGCATCCTGCTGCCGGTGAAGGTCGACGGCTGGAAGAGCGCCGCCTGGCTGCACCGCGAGGCGCGCCTGCCCCGACGCGTCTCGACGCAGGCGCTGCTCTCGCCGTTCGACCCCGTGGTGTGGGAGCGCGCGCGCACGGAGCGTTTGTTCGACTTCCACTACCGCATCGAGATCTACACCCCCGCCGAGAAGCGCGTCTTCGGCTACTACTCGCTGCCGATCCTCATCGACGACGCGCTCGTGGGCCGCATCGACCTGAAGAGCGATCGCCAGTCCGGCGTGCTGCGGGTGCAGTCGGCGTGGCTGGAGCAGGGGGTCGCCGCGGCATCCGTCGCCGAGATCGCCGCACGCACGGCCGGGCTCGTCCGCGCCGCGGCGGTGTGGCAGGGGCTCGGCGGCGTCGCCGTGCAGGATCGCGGAACCCTCGCGCCTGCCCTCGCGGCGGAGCTCGTCGCTGCGGTCGGAACCGCCTAGAACCGTCCGCCGATCTGGTTCAGCCGGGCGATGCGGTCGGCGATCGGCGGATGCGTCGAGAACAGCCGGCTCATCAGGCTCGGCTTCAGCGGATCGGCGATCCAGAGGTGGGCCATCGACGAGTTCTGCCGACGCATCGGCGCGCCGTACGCGCCCAGCTTGGCGAGCGCGCTGGCGAGGCCCTCGGGGTGGCGGGTGATGAGAGCGCCGGTGGCATCGGCCAGGTACTCGCGCTGACGCGAGACGGCCGCCTGCACGATCGCCGCGACGATGGGCGCCACGATCATCGCCACGAGCCCGAAGACGAGTACCACCGGGTTGGAGTTGCTGTCGCGGTTGCGGCCGCCGAAGAACGCCATGCGCAGGAACAGGTCGGCGATGAAGCCGATGGCCACGGTGAGTCCGAACACGATCATCGAGACGCGGATGTCGTAGTTCTTCACGTGACCCATCTCGTGGGCGAGCACGCCCTCGAGCTCGGAGTCGTCCATCATCGCGAGCAGGCCGGTGGTCGCCGCGACGATGGCGTGCTGCGGGTCGCGTCCCGTCGCGAACGCGTTCGGCGCGGGATCGTTGACGATGTAGACCTTCGGCATCGGCAGGCCCTGCGAGATGGCGATGTTCTCCACGGTGCGCCAGAGGCGCGGGTCGTCGTTCTTCGAGATCTCGACGGCACCGGTCATCAGCACGGCCTGCGACGCCGCGAAGAAGTACTGTACGAGCGCGTACAGGGCCGCCCCCACGATGACGACCACCGCGATCGTCGCGCTGTTGTAGACGTACGCGGCGAGCGCGCCGAGGCCGCCGATGATCAGCAGGAAGAACAGGATGATGAAGACGGTGTTGCGCTTGTTCCTGGCTATCGCGCTATACAACGACGTCCCTTAGAACTGCACGCGCGGCGGCTCGGCGATCGCCGCCGCATCCGCGACCTCGAAGAAGTCGCGCTCGCCGAAGCCCAGTCGCTTGGCGAAGACGTTGTTCGGGAACACCTTGATCTTGGTGTTCAGCTCACGCACGCCGCCGTTGTAGAAGCGTCGCGCGGCCTGGATCTTGTCTTCGGTGTCGACGAGCTCGGACTGCAACTGCAGGAAGTTCTGGCTCGCCTGCAGCTGGGGGTAGGCCTCCGCAACGGCGAAGATCGAGCGCAGCGCCTGCTGCATGTGGTTCTCGGCCACGGAGGCCTCCGCCGGTCCCTGCGCGGAGAGGGTCTCGGCACGGGCACGGGTGACGGACTCGAAGACGCCCTTCTCGTGGGCGGCGTAGCCCTTGACCGACTCGATGATGTTCGGGATGAGGTCGGCCCGTCGCTTCAGCTGCACGGTGATGTCGCTCCACGCCTCGTCGACACGCACGTTGAGCGTGACGAGCGAGTTGTAGGTCGCCCACAGGTAGATGCCGAAGATGAGGATCAGCACGACGACGACGATCAGGGCGATGAGCCATTCCATGGCGAGACTCCTAGTAGAGCGGATCAGTGCCGATCAGGGGCGGATCGAGGCGGTCCCATACTAATTGGCGGGCGGGCGCTCACGGTGTCTTCTCACCACACTCAAAGCAGAGCACCGCATCGGCACCCCGAGGGCGCCGACGCCGTTGCGCCACCTGCGCGGCCCTTGCGCCAGATCTTTTGGCGCAACGGCCGAGCAACTGGCGCAACACGGTAGCGCGTATGCTCCAACCGTGGACGAAGACGACCGCGACGGAACCGCGGACGCCGCGATCGACGTGCGCGGGCTCAGGGTGCGGCGCGGCACGGCGGAGGTGCTCCGCGGGCTCGACGTGGGAGTCGAGCGCGGCGGGGTGATCGGCCTCCTCGGTCCGAGCGGCAGCGGCAAGACGACGCTCATGCGCTGCATCGTGGGCGTGCAGGTCACTCACGGCGGCAGCGTGATCGTTCTCGGCGAGGATGCGGGCAGCCCCCGGCTGCGTCGCCGCGTCGGGTACGTCACCCAGGCCGCGAGCGTGTACGACGACCTCACCGTGCGGCAGAACCTCGCCTACTTCCGCACGGTGCTCGGCGCGGCGGCCTCGGACGTCGACCGCGTACTCGACCAGGTCGAGCTCGCGCCCTACGCCGGCCGGTTGGCCGGAACGCTCTCCGGCGGCCAGCGCAGTCGCGTCTCGCTCGCCGCTGCGCTGCTCGGCAGTCCGGAACTGCTCGTGCTCGATGAGCCGACCGTGGGACTGGATCCCGTGCTGCGGGTTGAGCTCTGGGCCCTCTTCCACCGTCTCGCCGACGCCGGCGTCACCCTGCTGGTCTCCAGCCACGTCATGGACGAGGCCACGCGCTGCGACCGACTGCTGCTGCTGCGTGAGGGCGAACTCCTCGCCGACGACACCCCGGCGGCGCTGCTCGGCGCCACCGGTGCCTCCGACGTCGAGAGCGCCTTCCTCGCCCTCATCGCCCAGCACGGTGGCGACGCGCTCGAACGGGAGTCCGGCCGGGCCGGCCGCCACGCTCACCGGGCGGATGCGCGATGAATCCGTCGAGAACCCTCGCCACCGCCGGCCGCGTGCTGCAGCAGATCCGGCATGACCCGCGCACCGTGGCCCTGCTCGTTCTGGTGCCGAGCCTGCTCATCGGCCTCGTCGCGTGGATCTTCGACGAGACCGACCTCTTCAGCGATATCGGTCCGGCGATGCTCGCCCTGTTCCCGTTCATCGTGATGTTCCTCGTGACGAGCATCGCGACCCTGCGCGAGCGCCGTACCGGAACGCTCGAGCGGCTGCTCTCCATGCCGCTCGGCAAGGGCGACTTCATCCTCGGCTACGCCCTCGCCTTCGGCGTGCTCGCGATCGTGCAGACCGCGGTCGCCGTCACGTTCGCCGTCTGGGTGTGCGGATTGAGCATCGAGGGCAGTGTCTGGCTGCTCTTCGCCGTGGCCATCGCGGATGCGCTGCTCGGCAATGCGCTCGGGCTGCTCGCGAGCGCCTTCGCCCGCACCGAGTTCCAGGTCGTGCAGTTCCTGCCGGTGTTCGTGTTTCCGCAGGTGCTGCTGGCCGGCATCTTCCTCCCCCGCGACCAACTGCCCGAGGTCCTGCAGAGGATCAGCGAGTGGATCCCGCTCAGCTATGCCATCGATGCACTGACCGCCGTGGCCGACGGCACGCACGACGCCGGCTATGTCTGGACGAAGATCGGCGTGATCGGCGCGTGGGTCGTGGGCAGCATCGTGCTCGGCTCGATCACGCTGCGTCGCCGCACGCCCTGACCGGTCGGCGTCCGCATCCGGATGCCGTTGCGCCACTTGGGCGGCCGTTGCGCCAGATCTTCTGGCGCAACGGCCGGGAAGGTGGCGCAACACGAGAGGTCAGGGGCATCCCCAGTAGGTGACGCCCTCCCACACGATGGGCACGAGCGTGGCTCCCGGGCAGGGTCCGCAGCCGGCGACCGGGCCGGATGCCGCGGCCGCGGGTGCCGACGCTCCGGCCGCGGCCGGGGCCGGGGCCGAGCCGGCGTCTGCGTCACCCGACCAGGATGACCGAGCCGCATCCGCGGAGACCTGTGCGGCCTGCGCAGCAGCAGCAGCCGCAGCGGCGGCGGCGGCGGCCTCGGCCTGGGCGCGTTGGGCCGCGATCCGCGCGTCTTCCGCCGCCTGCCATGCGGCGACCTCGTCGGAGACGGCCTTCTCCGCCTCGCGCAGACGGTACACGGCATCCGTCACGCTCGCGCTGCGGGCAGCCAGACCGCGGCGCACCTGATCCCGTGCGGACGACAACCTCTCGAGGCCGGATGCGGTGGCCTTTTCGGCGCTCACCTCGGCCAGCGCGCCGGCGTTCACGAATTCCGCTCGGGCCGCGTCGGCGGCCGCCTGCCAGCGGCTGTCGGCGAGGTCGAGGCTCGTCGAGCCCACCCCGATGCGGTGGGATACGGCGGCGACGGCGGCGGCACGCAGCGCTTCCTGCCGGGCGCCCTGCGCACTCGTCTGGGCCGCTGCCGCCGTCGTACCCGAAACGACGATGACAGCGGCCAGCAGAACGACGAGCGAGGTGCGGACACGGTGGTACAGGGGTGCGGAATCGATGCGGGGCATCGGGTCTCCTTCTGGCGGTAGGGCGCCGGCAACTGTAGGGAGTCACAGGAGGCAGTGCGTGCCGGCCGCCGTGGCCGACACCCACAGAATCCCAACCCCGTGCAGAGCCTGTCAAACCCCCGTCGCGCCGGGCGTTGTCCCCCTCCCTCCCGCACGGGGGTCACCGTGAGCGATCTTCACCTACTCGGGATTTCCTGATCAGCGAACAAATGAGCGCACGCTCGGCCGGCGAAGGATGTCACCCCAACTGGGGCGTCAGCGGCGACGCTGCGATCCCGTCTCGTGGGTCCGCTGCCGCCGGCCGGGAGCGGTGCCGAGCACCCGATCCAGGTACGGATTCGCGAACAGGCCGTCGGGATCGAGGCGGTTGCGCAGGGCCACGAAATCGTCGAACCGCGGGTAGATTCCCCCCAGCTGCTCCGCCTCGAGCGAGTGCATCTTGCCCCAGTGCGGGCGACCGTCGTGGGCCCGCATGATCGCCTCGACGGCCGTGAAGTACTCCGTAGGATCCTCGCGGTGATAGCGGTGCACGGCGACGTAGCCGCTCTCGCGCCCCGAGGCGGTCGAGAGCCAGAGGTCGTCGGCGGCCGCCGAGCGCACCTCCATCGGGAACGAGACCCGCCAACCCTTCCGATCGATGAGCCGGCGCACCTCGCGCACCGCATCCGGAACGGCCGCACGCGGCAGGGCGTACTCCATCTCGCGGAACCGCACGGTGCGGTTCGTCACGAAGACCGACGTCGAGACGTCGGTGAAGTCGCGGTTGCCCGAGAACCGTTCGGCGAGGCGCGCGGTTCCCGGAACGGATGCGGGGGCCAGCCGGCCGAGCGCGCAGAGCACCCGATAGGCCCCGTTCGCCATGAGCTCGTCGTCCATCCACCGCGAGAATCGGCCGAGCGGAGCCCGCGGCGCCTCGAGAGGCAGGCGGGTGTTGGTCTTGGTCAGCGCCGTCTGCGTGTGCGGAAACCAGTAGAACTCGAAGTGGTCTGCCGCGGCGCTGCGCTCGAGGTAGCCGTCGAGAACCTCCTCCAAGCCCTCCGGCCGCTCCCGCGCCTGCAGCAGGAAGGCCGGCTCGAGCGCGAGGGTCACGTCGACGAGAACGCCGAGCGCGCCGAGCCCGAGGGCAGCGGCAGGCAGCAGTTCGCTGTTCTCGCGCTCGCTCACGTGCAGCAGCTCACCGGCCGCCGTCACGAGCGTGAGCGCCCGCACCTGCGTCGCGATCCCGCCGAAGCCCCCGCCGGTTCCGTGGGTTCCGGTCGAGATCGCACCGGCGATGGACTGCCGGTCGATGTCGCCCATGTTCGTCATGGCGAGCCCGTACGGCCGCAGCAGGCCCGGCAGCTGGTGCAGCCGGGTTCCCGCCGCCAACGTGACGTGGCCACGGCCCTCGTCCACGGAGAGGATGCCCGTGAGATCGTTCAGGTCCAGTTGCACACCGGGCGCCACGGCGATGCCCGTGAAGCTGTGCCCGGCACCGACCGGTTTCACGCCGAGACCGGATGCGGCCGCCGCCTGCACAGCGCGCAACACCGCCGCCGCGCTCGAGGGCCGCTCGACCCGCACCGGCCGCACCGCCTCCGTCCGGCCCCAGTTGCGCCAGGTCGCACCACTCGCCGTCACAGGAACGCCTTCCCCTCGCCGCGGTAGGTCGGAAGCGAATCGACCACGCCGCCGCCGTCGACGACGGCGAACTCATTCACGTGCTCTGAGAGCTCCCCCGACTTGGTGTGCCGCGCCCACACGCGATCGCCGACCCGCAAGGAGCGCGCGGCGGGTCCGATCACGGGCGTCTGCACCTCGCCGGCCATCTCGCGACCGACCATCTGCAGGCCCTGCGGCCAGACCAGCTGCGGCAGGCGATCCGCCGCCGCCGGCCCCGATGCCACCCAGCCGCCGCCGAGCAGCGTCGCCGTTCCGGGCGCCGGCCGGCGCACGACCGAGAGCGCGAAGGATGCCGCGGGCGCGGGCCGGAAGCGCGCGTAGTTGTCGAACAGGTGGCCGCCGAAGAGCCCGCTCCCAGCCCCGATCTCGGTGACGGAGGAGTCTTCCGAGGTGGATTCCAATGATCCGGTGCCGCCGCCGTTGACGAACTCGAGCTCGACGATCTCGCGCACGGCGGCGACCGCCTGGCCGCGTCGGCGGTGCAGTTCCTCGACGGACTGGCCCTGCATCCAGCGCTTGAGTGCCCCGTCGAAGGGCTTGCCCACCGGCGCATCGCCGACCCCGGCGATCTGCGCCTCGTAGGCCATCATGCCCACCAGCCGGAATCCGGGGCGCTCGCTGATGTAGCGGGCCAGCGAGGATGCCGCGTGTGCGTCGTGCACCGGTGAGCGCCAGACCCCGATGTGACCGAGGAGCGCGGAGTTCCACGACGCATCCAGTTCCAGGCACACACGGATGCTCTCCCGCTGGCCCGGGGGAAGCACGGCGTCGATGAGGTCGAGCTGGGCCGGGGAGTCGACCATCAGGGTCACCCGGGCAGCGAGCTCCGGGTCGGTCGCCAGCCGGCGCAGGGCACCGCGCTCCGCGGTCGGATAGCCGACCACGACGTCGTCGATGCTCTCGGCGAGCCAGAGCGCCTCCGCGAGCGTGTAGGCGAGCACGCCGGAGAAGCCGGGAACCTTCAGCACCTCCTCGATGACTCCGCGCACCCGCACCGACTTGCTCGCCACGCGGATGGGCGTCCCGCCCGCACGCCGGAGCATGTCGTGCAGGTTGTGCCGGAGCGCGTCGAGGTGCAGCACGGCGAACGGCGCGTCGAGTTCGCGGGTGGCGGCATCCAGGGCCGGCCAGTACGCGGCAGGATCCATCCAGGGAGAGGACGAGGGGTGCTTCTGAAGGTCGAGCATCACTTCACGCTCCTGACGCGTGTCACGGCGAGCGCTCCCAGTGCCGCGCAGACGGCGGCGAGCGTGAAGAGGCCTTGAAACCCGTCGAGCGCGGCCACGAGCAGCGCTCCGAGCAGGGGGGCGATCGCCTGGGGAACCGCGAGTGCGATGTTCATGATGCCGAGGTCCTTGCCGCGGGTCGCGGGATCGGGCAGCACCTGCGTGGCGAGGGCCTGATCGACCGAGAGGAAACAGCCGTAGCCGGCGCCGAGCAGCGCGGCGCCGATCATCGCGACCGTGAGGTCGGGCACGAAGGCCAGCAGCAGCGCCGCGATGGCCTGCAGCGCCGAGGCGACCGCCACGAAGATGCGGCGGCGGCCGAGACGGTCCGAGAGCCGCCCGAGCCCGATGGAGGCGAGGATCACGAAGACCATGTAGATGAGCGTGAGCACGATGAGGTCATCCTCTGCGTGTTCGTCGTCGAGGCCGAACATGAGGAAGTACAGCAGCAGGGTGGTGCCGAAGGCGTTGCCGAAGTTGACGAGAACGCGCCCGAGCAGCGTCCAGCCGAAGTCGGGGTGGCGACGAGGGCTGATCCAGAACTCATCGAGCATGCCGCGTGCCGACAGCCGGGCCTTCTGCGCCGGCGCGAGCACCGCATCCGGAAGCATCAGGAAGGGGATGCTGAGCACGAGCAGCGCGAGAGCCACGGCGAGGTACCCGGCGAACTGCCCGACGAAGACGAACATGACCAGCACGAGCCCGAGGATGGTGCCGACGGCCTGGGGGGCGGCGAGCCAGCCCGAGACGTAGCCGCGCTGGTCGACGGGCACCTGGTCGGAGATGGTCGCCGTGAGCGCAGCCGTCATCACGCAGAACCCGGTGAGGGTGAGAGTCCAGCAGATTCCGATGCCCACCATGGTGGTCTGCAGCCCGAGGGCGACGAGGGCGACAGCGAAGAGCAGCACTCCCCCGAGAATCCACGGGCGACGGCGACCGAAGCGCGAGGTCGTGCGATCGGAGAGGGCACCGGTCAGGGGGTACGCGATGATGGCGGCCACGCCCGCGATACCGGAGATCAGGCCGAAGGCGACGACGGAGTCCACCCAGTTCTCCGGGTGCAGCTCACGATCCACCTGTTGCGGGAGCAGCAGCTGGATGGGGGTGAGCTGCGCCATCCAGATGCCGAGCCAGGCGGCCGCGAAGGCGGCGATCCAGCCGCCGGTGACCCGGCGGCTCGGCTCGGCGAAGACGGCCGGGGCCGGCGTCGCGGTGGTCGGTGCCATCTATTCGTCCGCCATTCTCGCGACGGCATCCGCCGCGTTCTCGATCAGCCGGGCCGTCGCCGCATCGTCGCGGTCGACCAGCCAGGCCAGGGTCAGTCCATCGGTCAGTGCGACGAGCAGCCGGGCGATGTCGTCGATCGGCAGCGCCCAGCGGATGCCGCTGCGCTCGGCCGCGACGAGCAGGGCATCCGCCGCGAGCGCGTGGTAGCGCGCATACTGGCGTGCCGCCAGGTTCTGCATGCCCGGGGTGCGCAGGGCGTGCAGCGCGAGCTCGTTCACGGCCTGCTCGCGCTGCGGATTCTCGCGCAGCAGCCCGAAGTACCGGCTGAGGCCGGCACGCACGACCTCGCGCACCCCGCCCTCGGGAATCTCGTCGGGGAGGATCGCCACCTGCTCACCCTCGACGACCCAGGCGATGACCTCAGCCATCAGTTCGTCATGCGAGGCGAAGGCGTAGTGGAAGCTCGCGAGCGACATGCCCGCCTCCGCGACGATCGCGCGTGTCGTCGCGGCCGACACACCGCCGCGGGCGATGACCCGAACGGCCGCCTGCACGAGCGCGGCGCGGCGCTCGGGGGCGGGGATACGAGGCATGCGCGGCTCCTCACGCGGCGATGGGCGAAAAGTGGGACGGTCGACCCAGTTGGATCGTCGCACCAGTATGCACCATCGCGCAGCCTGTCCGACTCAGAGGGCCGCGGACCCGGTCGTGTCGCCCTCAGCCGGGTGAGCATCCGCTTCGGGCAGCGGCTCCCGGGCGGTCTTCGCCCACGTTCGCCGCCCCGAGAGTTCGCGGAACAGGCCGAGCCCGAGCACGGGGAAGACGATCCACGAGTACACGGTGTACGGCAGCACCAGCCCGATCGCGATGGGGATGCGCTTCCACCCGGTGTTCTGCAGCAGCAGCGAGAGCAGCCCCGGACCGAACCCGAGAGTCAGGAAGATGACGAGGGTGATGTTGCTGAACGGCCAGAAGGGCACGTTCAGCACGCGACCCACGACGATGGATGCCACCAAGCCCGCCCCCGTGACGAGTTGCAGGATGGGGGTGATGAGGTAGTAGAACCCGTCGAGCGCGGCGAGAGGCGGCCTCAGCCGGTACTCCGTGCCGGCCAGCGGCAGGCACTGCCAGTTGCCCTGCGCCCAGCGCGTGCGCTGCCGGTACAGCCTGCGCAGGTTCGGAACGCCCTGCTGGTTGATCTCGGCGCCGTTCTCCTGGCCGCCCCTCCAGCCCTTCTGCAGCAGGCGCACGCCGAGGTCGAGGTCTTCGGTCAGCCGGTCACGCCACGGGCCGCGCTCCGCCTCGTCGTAGACGTCGGCGAGCGCGCTCAGCCGGTTGAACTGGCCGTTCCCGCCCATCATCGCAGTTCCCCATCCCGCCCGACCCGCCTGGAAGACGAGGCCGAAGCTGCCGAACTCCACGTCCTGCGCCCAGGTCAGGAAGCTCTGCCGGTTGTAGATGCGCACCCGCAGCTGCACCCCGCCCATCCGGGGATCGCGAAAATGCCAGGCGACGCGCTCGGGGGTGTGCACGTCGAGCCGGCCGTCGGCATCCGTCACCGCCACGATCACCCGGTCGACGGGCCACGCCGCCCAGGCGCCCGTCGTAAGCACCGTGTCGCGGATGTACCGGTAGGCGGCGTTCAGCGCGGCGCCCTTGCCGATGTGCGCGTCGGGTGGCACTCGCGTCATGACCATGAGGTGGGAGTCCTCGATGCCCTCGAGCACGGCGGCCGTGTTGTCGATGGACCCGTCGTTGATCGCGAAGATCACCTTGTTGGTCGCCTGCACTTTGAGCAGCCGTTCGACACTGTCGGCGATGGTGACCTCTTCATTGAGCGCGGGAACGAGGAAGATCCAGAGGAACTCGTCTTCACCGGGACCCTCCCCCGTCCGCGCTCCGCGCTCACGGCGGCGACCGAACACGATGGCGCTGATCAGCAGGGTCAACACGGAGAGGAATGAGGTGAGCGTGATCGCGAAGACCACCCAGAAGAACACCTGCAACCAGACGGGGAGCCCGCCGAAGAGGTCCCACCAGGCGCGTTCGCCGCTCACTGCAGGTCCGAGACCATCCGTGAGGAGTCGATCCTCTCCTCCGCGGGGGTGGTGAGGTCGGCCATGAAGGCGAGCAGCGACGCCGGGTCGACCGAGTACCCGCCGGCCACGAGCACCTTGTGCCGGTCGAAGGGAGGGCCGAAGGGCGCCGGCGCGGGCGATCCGAAGGCCACGTGTGCTGCCGCCGCCACGATGCGCTCCGCCGATTCTCCGTCTCCGTACGGATTGAGCCGGCCGGCGCGCTCGTTGCGCAGGTCGGGACTGTCGAGCAGCCGGCTCGCGGCGTCGACAATGCGCTCGACCTGGGTGCCGACGAGCTCGACCGTGCCTGCCGCGACACCCTCCTGGCGCTCGGTCTCCTCGCGGGCCACGAGCACCGGTGTTCCGAGGGCGGGCGCTTCCTCTTGGATGCCCCCCGAGTCTGAGATGGCGAAGTAGGAACGATCGATGAGGTGGGCGAACTGACCGTAGGGAAGCGGTGCCGTCAGGATGACGTTGTCCCTGCCGTCGAGCACCTCGGTCAGTATCGCCCCGACCTCGGGGTTCGGGTGCACGGAGACGACGAAGTGCACGTCGGGATAAGCGTCGGAGAGCTGTTCGACGGCGGTGGCGATGCGCCGGATTCCGGCACCCCAGTTCTCGCGCCGATGGGTCGTGACAAGCACGACGCGCGTGGAATGATCCTCGTGCAGCTTCTGCAACCGGGGATCGGCGAAGTCGGGGTGCACCTGGGCGGCGAGCTTGAGGGCGTCGATCGCGGTATTGCCGCAGATGAAGATGCGGCCGCGGTCGATCCCCTCGTGTTCCAGATTCGCGGCATTCTGGGCCGTCGGAGCCAGGTGCAGGGCGGCGATGCGCGAGATCACCTGGCGATTGAATTCCTCGGGATACGGCGACAGGATGTCCGAGGTGCGAAGGCCCGCCTCGACGTGCACGACCGGGATGCGCATGTGGAAGGCGGCGACGGCGGATGCGGCGGCGCTCGAAGTGTCGCCGTGTACGAACATCGCCGTCGGATAGCCGGAGGGCGCCACACCGAGCTCCGCACCGCGGGGCTCCCCGAATGCACCCTGGATGAAACGCTGCACTCCCGTCATGACCGAGGCGAAGAGTGCGTTCAAGCTCATGCCGGGGGTCGTCGCGTACAGCGTGACGTCGGGAACGATGTTCGCCATGGCGAACACGTCGGCGACCATCTTGCTGTGCTGCCCTGTCGAGATCACGACGGCGCGGAAGCGCTCGTCCGCGCGGAACGCGATGAT
The DNA here is from genome assembly GCF_037404875.1 of Rathayibacter sp. YIM 133350. Lineage (NCBI taxonomy): Bacteria > Bacillati > Actinomycetota > Actinomycetes > Micrococcales > Microbacteriaceae > Rathayibacter > Rathayibacter sp. YIM 133350. The sequence goes on along the minus strand of NZ_JBBELO010000026.1, from coordinate 473 downwards.
CAGCGGGAGCATCTTGATGGCCTCTGGCCGGGTACCGACGACCAGGACGATCGTGGCACCACTCTCGGGCCTGCGCTCATCAGCCATGACGCCAGCGTAGGACGGCGAACCCTCCGCCACCAGAGCGCGGGAGGTGGCGTTCCCTTCGACAGGCTCAGGGAACAGTTCTCTACGAAAGCCCACCACCGCGGTTCGCTGAGCCTGTCGAAGCGCGGTGACGTGCCTGCCCGAGTCCTGTTCGCTGAGCCTGTCGAAGCGTGGTGACCTTCCCGACGTGGGTGGCGTTCCCTTCGACAGGCTCAGGGAACAGCCCCCTGCGAAACCCCACCACCACGGTTCGCTGAGCCTGTCGAAGCGCGGTGACGTGCCTGCCGAAGTGGATGGCGTTCCCTTCGACAGGCTCAGGGAACAGCCCCCTGCGAAACCACATGCCGTTCGCTGAGCCTGTCGAAGCGTCGCAACGTGCCTTCCAA
>NZ_JBBELO010000025.1:0-39792 GCF_037404875.1 Rathayibacter sp. YIM 133350 | reverse complement strand
AAACTCGACACCATCCAACGCCACGCCACCCTCAGCCGCCGCGACCGGTAATCCCGAGCAGTTCGACGATCTCGCCGGCGCGTCCCGCGTCGAGCAGGCGCTCCACCTGGTCGGCGACCTTCTGAGGCTCGATCAAGGGACCTGCGGTGCGCTGTTCTTCGGGCGTGAGGGCAGCGTATTGACGGTGCGCACGCTCGAGCCCGACCCAGCCGGGAACAACGGCCATCACGCGTACGTCACCGCGGTCGCCCAGTGCACTCGTGAAGCGCCTGAGACCGGACTTGGCGGCGGCGTACTCCGGCGATCCGTATGGTTGCTCGCCCTCGCCGCCGCTCGAGCCGATGTTGACCACCGCGCCGCGTGCCGCCGCGAGCTGTCGCCACAACCGCTGCGTAAGCAGCATGGGCGCGATGAGGTCGAGCGTCAGCGCGGCAAGCCAGGCGTCGGGATCCGCGTCGGGATATTGGGCACCGAGAGACCAGCTGCCGGCGTTGTTGACCAGACCGGTGACATCGGATCGCGAATTCAGGTCGTCGGCGACCGCGCGGATGCCGTCCACGGTCGCGAGGTCGGCGACGATGATCGGCACCGCGAATCCGTGACGCCCTTCGAGCTGCCTCGATGTCGCGGTCGCAGCCGCTCCGTCGCGATCGACGAGAACCACGGCGCGGCCGTGCCCAAGGAGGGTGTCGGCGATGACGGCTCCGACACCGTCCGCGCCGCCCGTGACAACCGCTGTTCCGCGCATGAGCCCATGCTCTCCGAACGCACCGACAGTCAACGCGGCAACCGGGCTCCCGCACCGGGACTCTAGTGCTGCGGCTCGGACGCGCGCCGGTCGAGTTCGTCGCCGATCGCGGCGAAGACGTCGCGGATATCGGCCTCGCCATACGCCCAGGGAACGACGAACGACGCGCTGCGTGCGGTGATACGAGTTCCGTCCGGACGGGTCTCCGCACGCAGACTGATGCGGTCACTGCGATACGCCATCGTGGTGCGACGGATCACGCGGACGCCATCGTCGTCATGGTCGTGGATGACGAGCCGAGGGTGATCCGCGAGCGCTGCTCGGACGACATCGAGAAGTTCGGCAGGCTCCAGCTCCGCTCTTATCCAGCCTTCCACGTAAAGGGACGTGCTGTTTCGATCGATGTGCACCGGGCGATCCGTGCTCACTTCGAGCTACCGGTTCCGGCGCCCGACTCGCCAGCCGCGCCCGGGGCGGGTGCGAGGGAACCGGGCGATGCAGAGGTGACCCTCATGCGCCCCGCCAGGAAGGGAAGCGCCGGCGCGCGGTACAGGAGCACGGGCGGATCCTGCGGCTGCAAGCGGAAGTCCGCCTGCCCGAACTTCCACATGCGGTTGAAGAGGAAGACGCCCACGACCACCTCCGCGTCGAGCGGCACCTGCCACGTGCCGACGCCCCACTGTGCGGGCTGGCCGCGACCGCCGATGATGATCGTGGGCTTGACGCCCCAGTACAGCGCGAACCACGGCTTGTGCAACGTCAGCTCGAGTCGGCGGGTCACGTCGCGAGTCTAGGGGAACGGCGAGGCGACGCCTCAGGGGTGGCGACAGCAAGGTCGGCTAGCGGATGCCGAGCTCACGACGGCGCCGCGACAGGTAGGTGCTCTCCGCCGAGTTGCCGCAGGCCGCGACCGCACGATCGTAGGCGGCACCGGCCTCCGCATCGCGACCCAGTCTGCGCAGCAGCTCGGCGCGTGTGGCGTGGAAGGGGTGATACCCGTCGAGCACGTCCCCGAGGTCGTCGATGATCGCCAGGGCGGCATCCGGACCCTCGAGCTCGCCGACGGCGACGGCTCGGTTGAGGGCGACGATCGGCGACGGGTCGAGACGCGTGAGCTGATCGTAGAGGGCGAGAACCTGCGACCAGTCGGTATCGCTCGCCGTGCGCGCGTCGGTGTGCACGGCGTTGATGGCCGCGAGCAGCTGGAAGCGCCCGGGTGCGATCCCACTCGCCAGCCGCTCGCGCACGAGGTCGTGCCCCTGCGCGATGAGGTCCGCATCCCAAGACGTGCGGTCCTGTTGCGCAAGGGGAACCAGCTCACCCCCGGCCGAGACGCGCGCGGGGCGGCGCGCCTCGGTGAGCAGCATGAGTGCGAGCAGCCCGGCAGTCTCGCCATCCTGCGGCAGCAGCCCGCGCAGCACGCGGGTGAGCCGAATCGCCTCGGCCGTCAGGTCGGCGCGGACAGCATCCGTTCCCGATCCGGTCGCGAGATAGCCCTCGTTGAACACCAGGAACAGCACGGCGAGCACGCCTGTCACGCGTTCCGGCAGATCCTGCTCCAGCGGCACACGGTACGGGATGCGGGCGGCCGAGATCTTGCCCTTCGCGCGCGTAATGCGCTGCGCCATGGTGCTCTCCTGCACGAGGAAGCCGCGGGCGATCTCGGGCACCGTGAGGCCGCCCACCATCCGCAGCGTCAGCGCTATGCGTGCCTCCATCGCGAGTGCCGGATGGCAGCAGGTGAAGATCAGGCGCAGCCGATCGTCGTCGATCACGCCGAGCGACTCGGGCGGGTCGTCGTCGAACAGCATCATGGCCTCCCGGTGCCTGTCGTCTCGGGTGCTCTCACGCCGCAGGCGGTCGATGGCCTTGCGGTTCGCGGTCGTCGTGAGCCATGCGCCCGGGTTGGGAGGGATGCCGTCGGCCGGCCAGCGCTCGACGGCGATTACGAACGCCTCGGCTGCGGCCTCCTCGGCGATGTCCAGATCGCCGAAGCGCTTGGCGAGCGAGGCGAGAACCCGGGCCCACTCCTCGCGGTGCGCCCCGGTGATCGCCTCCCGTGCGTCGATCAGTCGTCGATCTCGAGGAGCGGGCGCACCTCGAGGCGTCGGTTGCACGCCTTCGATCCGTCCGCCATGAGGGAGAGTGCGACGTCGAGGTCGGGCGCTTCGATGATCCACAGGCCGGCCATGTGCTCCTTCGACTCGACGAACGGCCCGTCGGTGAACACGGGCTGCTCGCCGCGACCGTCGATGACGGTCGAGGTGCTGGGATCGGCGAGGCCTCCCGCGAAGACCCAATGCCCGCCGGTGCGCAGACGCTCATTGAACGCGTCGATCGCCACCATCTCCTCCGGCGTGCCGGAGTTGGTCTTGTCGTCGATCACGGAGACCAGGTACTGCATCTCACACCTCCCGGATGCGGTGGGGAACAGGCTGCGATGAGCCTCGTCTTCTATGCATACTGCGGACGACCGCTCGGCCGATAGGTCTGCGCGAGGATGCCGGTTGGGAACCGGAGCGACTCCACGAGTTCGAGCGCGAAGTCCCTGCCCGTCTCGGGGAAGAGCCGGGTACCCGCACCGACGATGACCGGGCACACGATGAGCGTCATCTCGTCGACGAGCTCGTGTTCCAGAAGCCAGCGGATGAGCTGCCCGCTGCCGTGCACCTGGAGTTCGCCGCCGGGTCGGTCCTTCAGTTCGCGGATGGCCGCTTCGAGATCACCCGACAGAACAGTCGTGTCGGTCCACCCGGGATCGGTGATCGTGTTGGAGGCGACGAACTTCGGCCGGCTGTTCAGGGCCCCCGAGAACGGATTGTCCGCGGCATCCCGTACGCCCCAGTAGCTGGCGAAGAGGTCATAGGTGCGACGTCCGAACAGAAAGGCGTCCGCCCGTTGATAGCACTCGGCGATGTAGCCGACGGACTCGTCATCGCCGAGCGGCAGTGCCCATCCGCCCCGGTCGAACCCGGGATCGAGGTCGGGGTTGTTCCCACCGTTGGCCTGCATCACGCCGTCGACGGTGACCTGGGTGTTCGTGACGAGCTTCATGGTCTCTTCCTCTCCTGGGGCACCTCTCGCGGGCTGCCTCTCACTATCGCTACGAACAGCACCGCCCCGATACGACAGGTACAGCAGAAACAGTCTGAACGCGCACGTCGACGCGAGTCCAGAGCACCGGGAATACCTGCGCCCGCCCCGCGTTGGACTTGAGTGCAACACACTCAAGTTTCAACCAGGAGGGTTCGTGCCCGAAGACTTCAACACCGACGGCGGCAGCTCGTTCGACGAGTTCCTCGCCCGTTACCTCGCAGGCGAGCAGGCTCGGCAGGCGCGGTCCATCGACCTCAGCCGCTTTCTGACCGCCCGTACCCAGAGCATCCTGCAGCAGGCGGGACGCTTCGCGCTCGAGCGCGGCCAGACCGAGCTCGACGCGCTGCACATCCTGCGCGTGATCGTCGAGGACGAGAGCGTCACGCAGGCCATCTCGCGCATCGGCGTCGCGCCGGAGCGCATCATCACCGCGACGGAGTCGCGCCTGCCCGCGGCCAGTGAGGTCGCCGACATCAACGCGGCCACCATCACGCCGTCGGCCCAGCGTGCCCTGTTCCACGCCTACCAGGTCGCCCGCTCCAGCGGAGCGACCTACATCGACCCCGAGCACCTCTTCTTCGCGCTCGTGCTGGGACAGGATGCCCCCGCAGGTCAGGTGCTCGCGCGCAGTGGCGTGACGGCCGAGGCCCTCACCCAGGGCGTGCGTGAAGACGCCATGAGCCAGGGCGAGGGATTCGACGGCGATGCCCTTCGCCAGGAGCAGGGAGCGGGAACCGCATCCGCCACCCCGATGCTCGACAAGTTCGGCACCGACCTGACGGCTCTCGCCGAGAGCGGCGAGCTCGACCCGGTGATCGGACGCGTCGATGAGATCGAGCAGACCATCGAGATTCTCAGCCGTCGCACCAAGAACAACCCGGTGCTGATCGGCGAGGCGGGCGTCGGCAAGACCGCGATCGTCGAGGGCCTCGCCCGCGCGATCGTCGAGGAGAACGTGCCCGAGGCGCTGCTCGGCAAGCGAGTGGTCTCCCTCGACCTGCCCGGCATGCTCGCGGGCACCCGCTACCGCGGCGACTTCGAGGAGCGTCTGACCAAGACGATCGACGAGATCGCCTCGAACAAGGGCGAGTTCATCGTCTTCATCGATGAGATCCACACCGTGGTCGGCGCCGGCGGTTCCGGCGACGGCGGCACCGATGCGGGCAACATCCTGAAGCCCCGTCTTGCGCGCGGCGAACTGCACCTCGTGGGTGCGACCACCCTCAAGGAGTACCGCACCATCGAGAAGGACCCCGCCCTCGAGCGCCGGTTCCAGCCGGTGCGCGTCGGCGAGCCGAGCATCGAGGATGCCGTGCTCATCCTGCACGGCCTGAAGTCCGCGTACGAGGATCACCACGGCGTCACCTACACGGATGCCGCGCTGCGCGCCTCCGTCGAGCTCAGCGACCGCTACCTCAGCGACCGCGTGCTGCCCGACAAGGCCATCGACCTGATCGACCAGGCCGGCGCCCGGCTGCGTCTGCGGCTCGGCGTGAAGACCGACGTGTCGGCGCTCATCGAGCGGCTGGCGTCGCTCGAGGCCGACAAGAACGCCGCCGTGCGCGCCGAGCACTACGAGGAGGCCTCGCGCATCCGTGACGAGATCTCGAAGGTGCAGGGCAAGCTCGACGACGCGACCGCGAAGGGTGCCGTCGCGACGTCGCAGGATGCGGCTTCGACGGTCATCGACGAGGCCGAGATCGCCGCGGTCATCTCCCGCGCAACGGGTATTCCCGTGAACCGGCTGACCGAGGGGGAGCGCGAGCGTCTCGCGACCCTCGAAGAGGAGCTGCACGGCCGCGTCATCGGCCAGGACGACGCGGTCACCGCGGTCGCGAAGTCGGTGCGTCGCAGCCGCACGGGCATGTCCGACGCGCGCCGCCCGGTCGGTTCCTTCCTGTTCCTCGGCCCGACGGGCGTGGGCAAGACCGAGCTGGCGCGGGCACTGGCGTCCTCGCTCTTCGACGACGAGCAGGCCATCATCCGGTTCGACATGAGCGAGTTCGGCGAGCGGCACACCGTGTCGCGTCTCGTCGGCGCCCCTCCCGGATACGTCGGCTACGACGAGGCGGGACAGCTCACCGAGCGCGTGCGGCGCAACCCGTACTCGATCGTGCTGTTCGACGAGATCGAGAAGGCGCACCCCGACGTCTTCAACCTGCTGCTGCAGGTGCTCGACGACGGACGCCTGACCGATGGCCAGGGTCGCACGGTCGACTTCCGCAACACGGTCGTCATCATGACCTCGAACCTCGGGTCGGAGTTCCTGGCCTCACGGTCGGGCGCGATGGGCTTCGTGGCCTCGACGGACGGCTCCGGCTTCTCGTCGCAGGACGACGTGCGCAATCGCGTGATGGGCAAGGTGCGCGAGGCGATGCGCCCCGAGTTCCTGAACCGCATCGATGAGATCGTGCTGTTCCAGAAGCTCGGCGAGAGCGAGCTCGCGCGAATCGTGCGGCTCATGCTCGGCGCGACCTCCGCTCGGCTCGCCGCTCGTGAGGTTCGTCTCGAGGTGACGGATGCCGCAGTGGCACTGCTCGCGGAGCGGGGTTACGAGCCGGAGTACGGCGCGCGTCCGCTGCGTCGGCTCATCCAGCGTGAGATCGACGACCGCATCGCCGACCTCTTCGTGACCGGCGCCCTCGGCGACGGCGAGGGTGTGCGCGTGGACGCGGACGGCGGCCACTTCGTCGTCAGCCCGGCGCCGAACGCGACGGTGGAGTTCCCGCGGGCCGCGTAGGCATACGCAGGGTCGAACGACCGCCTCCGGTCGCTGCACGACGAACGCCCGGTCCTCCTCGTGAGGGCCGGGCGTTCGTGTGTTCGGTGCGACTCAGAGGTCGTCTTCAGAGGCCGGATCCTCGTCGGTGATCACGCCCGTCGGCTCGCTCTCGGTCACCACGTGCTTCGAGCCGAGCGATGCGGCCAGCTCTCGGCCCGCCTCGACCGCCTCGTCGCGGCTGGCATAACTCTGCGAGAGTTCCGGGCGGCCCTCCACGCTGTTCTCCCACTGCCCGCGATTGTCACGCGTCTGCACATCTCCCTCAGCCATGCGGCTCCCTTCCTCGCTCCCATACTGCCGTAGGGCACCGGAAGCACCGGTACCGCGAGATGGCCAGGCCGCGTCGGAGCGACCAGGGCCGCTGGCTCAGCTTGCCTCGGCCTCGGCCTGCTGCGCATCCGCGTAGCGGGTGCTCACGAGGATCGGCAGGTGGTCGGAGGAGCCCCTGGCGAGCGTGCCGATGTGGTCGATCTCGAAGCCCACCGAGGTGGCGAGGTCGAAGTGCCCGCGGAAGATGCGGTAGCGCGTGTAGGTGCGGCTGTCGCTCAGCGTGAGTTCGTAGCCGTCTTCGCGCACGGTGCGCGCCAGCTTGTCTTTGAACACCGGATAGTTGTAGTCGCCGACCATGAGGGTCGGCAGGCCGGGTCCTAACTGCTGGAGCTCGGCGAGAGCCGCCTTGATCTGATGGCGACGCAACGAGTTGAGCGCCGTCAGGGGTGCCGCGTGGAAGGATGCCACGACGATGTCGCGATCGGCGTGGCGGTCGAAGAGCCTCACACCGACCAGGCGCTCGTGCGCCGGTTTCGCGATGCGATCGTGCATCGACTTCTTGAGCGCGACGGCGCGGGTCGCCTGGAACTCGAACTCGTCCGACCGGTAGTACACGGCCAGGCCGAGGCGGTTGCCGGTCGTCGAGTGCGCCTGCTCGAGCGGACCGAGCGTATCGGGCAGGTCCGTCGTGTCGCACTCCTGCAGACAGATCACGTCTGGCGCATACTGCTCCGCGAGGGCGGTGAGCTCGCCCACGGCGCGGTGCTTGCGCAGGTTGTAGCTGAGTACCTTCACTTCTGCAGCTTAGAAGCTCGCGCAGGCGGCAACGCGCTCCACGGATCATGCTCACAGGGAATCCACTTGGTCGTCGGCATGGATGATCGCTGTCGCGCTAAGAGGCGTGAGGGGGGATGTAGCCGCCGATCTGCATCGCGTTCAGTATGGAAGAGACCAGCCAGATCGTGAATGCCAGGCCGCCGATGAGGCTCAGGGCCGCGAGGGTGATCGCGACCCACATGGGAGCCAGCCCACGGCCGGTCGCCCGACGCACCAGCACGCTGCGGCCGATCACGTAGACGAAGGCTCCGAGGAAGGCCCACGCCCAATGGAAGGTGCGTGGGATGCCACGCCGGGTCAGTTCGCGCCGGTCCAGGTACGAGAACCAGACGCCGATGCCGAAGATCACCCAACCCGAGAGTGCGCTGATCAGGTAACCCGGGCTCGCCATCAGCGCGCCCGAGCCCGTATAGCCCTCGCTCCGGCTGCGCACGATGGCCGAGACGTAGTCGGACCAGTCAATGGTGAGCAGCGGAAGGACGCCGAGGATGGGCAGAAAAACGATGACCCAGATCCACGGCGTATTGGTGTTCACGTCGCGGTCGACGGGACTCGAACCTGCACCGGTATACGTCCACTGGTCGGTGTACTCCGACCACGACGTGCCGTTCCACCAGCGCTGGCGGCCGGAGCCGCTCGGATCGGGATACCAGCCGGCCGGAACACCGGCACCGTCGTACTCGCTCACGGGCGTCCTCTCGTCGTTGAGCAGAGCCTAGGGGACGCAGGTGTCTGCTCGAGGACCGGTGGCATCTGTTCTGGTGTCGTGCGCCGCGATCACGCCGTCGCCTAGGCTGACGCCCGTGGGCATCCTGTTCTCCTTCGTGCTGCTGGTGGCGCTCGTCTTCACGCTCGCCGACATCATCACGCGCGACAGCGGGGACGTGAAGCACCTGCCCAAGTTCGCCTGGGTGCTGCTCGTGATCTTCATCCCGCTCATCGGCATCGTGCTGTGGTTCACCCTCGGCCGCGAGTACTACGGCTCCTCGGCTCCGAGATCGCCCTTCACGGCGCACGGCCGGGCGCCGGTGACCCCCCAGCCGCACACGCCGCCCGCGCCGACGACCGAGGAACAGCTCGCCGAGCTCGATCGCGAGATCGAGTACTACCGGCGCCGCGCCGAGCTCGAGAAGCTGAAGCGCGAAGAGGAGGGCGACGCGACCGCCTGAGCTCTCGCGTCAGGCCTCGTCATCGGATGGTCGGGCCTCGTGGTGCCGGCGCCCGTGCGTGCGCCGGTCCTCCTTCATCTCAGACTCGAAGATGTGCCGCTGGCCGCCCATCAGCTCATCGCGCACCGTTGTCTCGAGAGTGCGGAAGGCCGAGTAGTAGCCGTCGTCGTACTCTTCGACAACCTGGAAGGTCCACCGACCCTCGAGCACGTTTCGGCCCACGAGGTCCCGCTCGATCCGATCGGCGAGCTCGTCGCGGCCGGCCTCGCGCAGCAGGTCGACGGCCTCGCCGAGGGCGAGGTCGGCTGTTCCCGTGAGCCGGTGGAAGGCGTAGAGGTTGCCCCGCGCCTGCTCGATCGCCTCGAAGGCCTCAGAGACCTTGCCCGCCGCCGCAACGGTGGTGTCGTCGGCTCCGTCAGGGCGACGGCGGATGCGGTTCGCGTCATCCGAATCAGTCATGCCTCGATCCTCGCGCACGTCGCTGGGTCGCGGACGGGGTTGACGATGGCGGCCCGCCGGTGTGGTGGGAGGTGGCCGGCTGACGGTGGGGGCTGGGAGAGTGGGGACATGCGACGCATCGGTGCGATCTTCCAGCCCGCCTTCCCTCCCGAGCAGCTGCGTTCGGCGGTTCTGGCCGCGGAGAGCTCGGGGCTGCCCGAGCTCTGGCTGTGGGAGGACTGCTTTCGTGAATCCGGTTTCAGCACGGCTGCGGCTGCCCTGGCCTGGTCGCAGAACCTGACGCTCGGCATCGGCGTGGCGCCGATGCCGCTGCGCAACGTCGCGATCACCGCCATGGAGATCGCCACGATCGCGCGGCTGTTTCCCGGGCGCTTCGTTCCCGGCGTCGGACACGGCGTATTGAGCTGGATGGGCCAGACCGGAAGCCGAGTCGCCTCTCCGCTCACCCTCATGCGCGAGTACGTGCCCGCGCTGCGCAGCCTGCTCGCAGGGGAGGAGGTCACCACGAGCGGCCGGTATGTGCGCCTCGACCGGGTGCGGCTCGAATGGGCGCCCGCGGAGCCGCCGATGATCATGGCGGCTGGCGAGGGCCCGAAGACGCTGCGGTTGACGGGAGAGATCGCCGACGGAACCGTTCTCACCGGCGGGACCTCGGTGGCGCGGGTGCAGCAGGCGGTCGAGCTGATCGCCGAGGGCCGCGCGGCGGCCGGTCGAACCGGTCGCAACGAAATCGTCGTGTATCTCATCGCCGCCTTCGGCGGACGGGAAGCGGTCGAGCGCGCGAACCGTGAACTGGCGGAGTGGAAGCTGCCGCCCGACGCGCAGCTCGCGCCGGCGGGCGATGCCGCTCAGGTGGCCGAAGCCGCTGAGCGCTACTTCGCGGCGGGAGCCGACGCCGTCATCCTTCAGCCGACGGCCGATGAACCCGACCTGCCGGCATTCCTGCGCAACGCGGGTGCTGTCGCGAACCACTTCGCGGGCTGAGCGGGGCGCAGGGGTCGGCGCGGAGGCGGTGATCCCAGACACCCAGTCCGAGGCGCCGCCGGGTCAGGGCGTGATCGAGTCGACGAACCGGAACGCCTCCCCGGCGACCTCCCGCCAGCGGTCGGGGCTCTCCGACTGCGGCACCGCCGCCCACTCCCGCATGGCACTGCCGCGCATGACCATGTTGTCGAGGCCGAGCGCGGCGATGCGCTCGGCCGGAAGCTTCACGACGAGCCGTCCGTCGGTCGCGATGAATGCGAACAGCTTTCCCCGCACCGAGTAGCCCTCCGAGCCGAACATCCTGCCGACGGCCACGTCGGGATTCGTGCGGAGCTCGGAGGTCACCTCGTCGAGCAGTTCCAGGCCGTGCGCGCGCGGGTCGTTCATGGGGACGACGGTATTCCTCGTGCGTCCAGGCGCAAAGGGGAGATTCGACGGCCACCCTGGCGCGCACTCGTGTGTCGGCTCGCGGTGGCAGACTCGAGCTGTGCTGCTCGCGGAGCTTGTGAAGACGGCCGACACCGTCGGGGCGACCCGGTCGCGCCTGGCGAAGGTCGACGCGCTCGCGGAACTGCTCGGCCGGCTCGAGCCCGACGAGATCGCGCCTGCCGTCGGTTTTCTCGTGGCCAAACCCCGGCAGGGGCGTGTCGGGGTCGGTTGGCGCGGCATGGGCGCCGCGATCGGCGAGCCTGCGGATGAGGCGACTCTGACGGTCGCTGGATTCGACCGCCTGCTCGAGGCGCTGGCGACCGTGGCGGGCAGCGGCTCATCAGCGGAACGCGCGACGACCCTGCGAGCGTTCACCGCACGGGCGACGCAAGGCGAGCAGGACTTCATCGCGCGCGTGCTGCTCGGTGAACTGCGCACGGGAGCGCTCGAAGGAGTGCTGACCGATGCGATCGTGCGCTCCTCCGGCCGTCCGGCCGAACAGGTGCGTCGCGCGGCCATGCTGTCGGGCGATCTGGGTGAGACCGCGCTTCTCGCATTGACCGGAACGGAGGCGGAACTCGAGGCCGTCGGCCTGGTCGTGGGGCGGCCCGTGCTGCCGATGCTCGCCGCATCGGCGACGAGCCCGACCGCCGCGCTGGCGGTGACCGGCGAGGCATCCGTGGAGTACAAGCTCGACGGTGCGCGCATCCAGGTGCACCGCCGTGGCGACGAGGTACGTGTCTTCACCCGCAACCTCGCCGACGTCACGCACCGCCTGCCCGAGGTCGTCGCCGTCGTGCGCGGTATGCCCGTGAGTGACGTGATCCTCGACGGCGAGACGCTCTCGCTCGATGAGGACGGCGCTCCACGGCCCTTCCAGGAGACGATGTCGCGCTTCGGTGCGGATGCGGCGCGCGAGATCGTGCTGCATCCGTGGTTCTTCGACGTGCTGCACGTGGATGGCCGCGACTTGCTCGACGAGCCCCTTTCCACCCGCATCGGGGAGTTGGAACGCATTGCGCCGGCCTCCCGCATACCGGGCGAGGTGACGGCCGACCCCGAGGTGGCCGAGCGTGTCTCGCGCGACGCCCTGGCGGCCGGACAGGAAGGCGTCGTCGTGAAGGCGATCGATTCGCCGTATGCGGCCGGTCGGCGCGGATCGAGTTGGATCAAGGTGAAGCCGGTGCACACCTATGACCTCGTCGTGCTCGCGTGCGAGTGGGGGTCCGGCCGGCGAACCGGTCTGCTCTCGAACCTGCATCTCGGCGCGATCGACCCATCCGGCGAATTCGGCGAGCCGGGCGGCTTCGTGATGGTCGGCAAGACGTTCAAGGGCCTCACCGACGCCCTGCTGCGCTGGCAGACCGAGCGATTCCCCGAGATCGAGGTGCGCCGCACGGCGAACACGGTGTGGGTCGAACCGATCACGGTCGTCGAGATCGCGATCGACGGAGTGCAGCGCTCCTCGCGGTACCCGGGCGGTCTCGCACTCCGGTTCGCGCGGGTCAAGCGCTATCGAGACGACAAGCGACCCGAAGAAGCCGACACCATCCAGACGCTGCGCGGCCTTCTGCGCGAGTAGGAAGGGTCGCGGCCCTTCGACAAGCTCAGGGACCGGGCCTTTGGCGCGGACACGTCGTGAGGAGCGCTGGCAGCGGCCCTTCGACAAGCTCAGGGACCGGGCTTTTCGGAGTCGGGTACGCACCGTTCGCTGGGCCCGCACCGCGCGTTCGCGGGGCCGGCACCGCGCGTTCGCTGAGCCTGTCGAAGCGTCGTGACCAGCGCTGGCAGCGGCCCTTCGACAAGCTCAGGGACCGGGCTTCTCGGAGTCGGGTACGCACCGTTCGCGGGGCCGGCACCGCGCGTTCGCTGAGCTTGTCGAAGCGTCGTGAGCAGCGCTGGCAGCGACCCTTCGACAAGCTCAGGGACCGGGCTTCTCGGCGCGGTCGATGTTCCGTTCGCGGGGCCGGCACCGCGTGTTCGCTGAGCTTGTCGAAGCGTCGTGAGGAGCGCTGGTTCGGGCCCTTCGACAAGCTCAGGGACCGGGCTTTTCGGAGCGGACACGTTCCGTTCGCGGGGCCGGCACCGCGTGTTCGCTGAGCCTGTCGAAGCGTCGTGAGGAGCGCTGGTTCCGACCCTTCGACAAGCTCAGGGACCGGGCTTTTCGGCGTCGGGTACGCACCGTTCGCTGGGGCGGCACCGCGCGTTCGCTGAGCTTGTCGAAGCGTCGCGAGGAGCGCTGGTTCCGACCCTTCGACAAGCTCAGGGACCGGGTGTCGTGCATGGTGCGACAAGACGCGCGCCGCCGTCCATACACGAACATGCCCGCCGTGGCATCCCCTTCACCCGAGGCTGGCGAATCCCGTACGGTAGCGGGCATGACGGATTCTGGCGCCACCGACGTTCAGAGGCGACGAGCTGCCCTCATCTACAACCCGGTGAAGGTCGAGGCCGACGAGCTGCGGTCCCTCGTCGAGACGATGGAGCAGGAAGCCGGCTGGCAGCCGACGCTCTGGCTCGAGACGAGCGAGGAAGACCCCGGCGCGGGGCAGACGAAAGAGGCGCTCGCGGCCGGCGTCGACGTGGTGATCACCGCGGGCGGCGACGGCACTGTTCGCGTGGTGGCCGAGGAGCTGCGCGGCTCGGGCATCCCCATCGCGCTGCTGCCTTCGGGAACCGGCAACCTGCTCGCCCGCAACCTCAATCTCACGCTCGATGACCCGGAACACTCGATCCGCTCCGCCTTCACGGGCGACAACCGGCCCATCGACATGGCCGTCATCGACATCCGGGACGGCGACAACAAGACCCACCGCCACGCCTACCTCGTCATGGCGGGTCTCGGCCTCGACGCCAAGATGCTCGCCAACACCGACGACGAGCTGAAGGCGAAGGCCGGCTGGCTCGCCTACGTGAAGGCCATCGGCATCGCCCTGCGCGACAAGAACCAGCTGCGGCTGCGGTACAACCTCGACGGCGCGGGCAACCGAACCCTGCGCGCTCACACGATCATGGTGGGCAACTGCGGCTCGCTGCCGGCCAACATCCTGCTGCTGCCGGATGCCGCGGTGGACGACGGCGAGTTCGACATCGTCGTGCTGCGGCCGGAGGGGTTCATCGGCTGGCTGCAGATCATCGTGAAGGTCTTCTGGGAGAACGGCGTGCTGCGCCGAACCTCCGCGGGACGCAGGCTCATGGGCGCGACCAAGGAGGTGCGCGCGCTGAACTACCTGAAGGGCAAGGAACTCGTCGTGGCGCTCAGCCGACCGGAGCACATCCAGCTCGACGGCGACGGATTCGGCGAGGCGCGCGCCTTCAAGACCTGGGTCGACCCGCGATCCCTGCTCGTGCGCGTTCCCGCCGACGCCTGAACTCAGTCCGCCCGGCGCGATTCCACCGCGAGCTCGCTCGGATCGCCGATACGCGGAAGCGGCGAGAACGCGACCCACGCGACGGTGAGCAGGCCGAGGGCTGCACCCAAGGCGAGTCCCGCTCTGGTGCCAAGCAGTTCGCCTGCGACTCCGCCGCCGGCCGCGCCGAGGGCGATGGTGCCGTAGGTGAGCCAGCGCATGCTCGCGTTCACGCGGCCGAGCAGTTCATCGGGCGTGCGCAGTTGCCGGATAGTCACGAGGATCACGCTCGAGAGAGCGGTGCCGGCGCCGTTGATGGCGAAGACGGCGCCGAGGGCGAGAATGACGAGTCCGTGCCCCCACGAGACGTCCACCAGCGGGATGGCGAGCAGGATGCCGCACTCGATCGCCGCGCACCACATGATCGGCAGGCCTGCTCCGAAGCGTTTCACCGCTGGGCCGGCCAGCAGTGCGGCACCCAGCGCCCCCAATGCGCCGATGGAGATGACGAGCCCGATCTCGGCCGGGCTGAGCTTCAGCGTCTGCACGGCGTAGAGGGTGAAGAGCACCATGATCCACTGCTCGATCGGGTTGTAGAGGGCAGAGAATCCCAGATTCGCGACGAGGTAGCGGTCACGGAAGACGTGTCGCAGGCCGGCGCGCAGGTCGGCGAGGAATCCGGCGCCGTCGTGGGCAGGGCGCGGTTCGGCTCCCCGGATGCGCCCGATCGAGATCGCGGAGGCGACATACGCGACTCCGTGGGCGAGCACGGCGTAGGGGGCGGTGAGCAGCTGCACCAGCAGGCCGCCCAGGCCCGGACCGCCCACCTGTCCGGCGGCAGCGGTCGCCTGCAGTCGTGAATTCGCTCGTGCCAGCGCGTCGAGGGGAACGATGCTCGGCACCGCCGACTGGTACGACACCTCGAACAGCACGGTGAAGCATCCGAGCAGCAGCACGAGAAGACCGAGCAGCGGAAGCGACAGCACGCCGAGAACCGCGGCGGCCACGAGCGCGAAGGTGAGCACGGCCCGGGACGCGTCGGCGGTCACGATGAGCGGCCGGCGTCGGTGACGGTCCACGAGCACGCCCAGCGGTAGCGCGAGAATGAGGAAGGGCAGCCATCGGGCGACTCCGAGCACGCCGAGCTCACCGGCCGAGGCGTGCAGCAGCAGCACGGCGAGCAGCGGAATCGCCACCTCGCTGATCTGCTCTCCGACGACGGATGCGGCCTGCGACGCCCACAGCCATCCGAAGTCCCGCTTCCAACGGCGGTCGGGTGCATCGGCGGGTGCCGCGACTCTAATGGATGATTCTTCCTCCATGCATTACAGCGTGGCACGAAAACTCACATGCGTAAAGCGTGCATCTGGCATTATAATTCTGCTATGGCTCCCACCATGGAGGAGATCGAGGACTTCAGCCGGATCGCCGGCGATCCCGCACTCGACCTCGTCAACACGGTCTCCTGGCGCCTCAATGACGAGCGGCGTATCGAGCATTTGACCGGCTACCGGGATGTGCTGCGGTGGGCGGCGCAGGTGGGGCTTCTGGCCATCGATGAGCGGGCGACGCTCGTGCGGCTGAGCGAAGCCGACGAGCGGTCCGCTGCGTCCGAACTGGAGCAGGTCCGGGCGCTGCGCGAGGCGTTCTACGAGGCCGTGTACCTCGATGGTTCGACGGAGTCGATCGGACGGGAGTACGCGGATGCGACGCGCGTCGGTGCGCTGTCGGCGGCCGATGCGGGATGGCGATGGGAGCTGCCGATCGACCTCGCGCTGCCCCGTCGGCGCATCGCGATCGCCATGGTCGCTCTGCTCACCGGGGGCGGACTCGACCGATTGGGGCAGTGCGCCGACGCTGATTGCGGCTGGGTCTACCTCGACTCGTCGCCGCGGCACAACCGCCGCTGGTGCGTGGCAGCGGACTGCGGCAACCGCAACCGCGTGCGCGACTACTACGCGCGAACCCGAGCGTCCGCTACCTGATCGCCCGGTATTCTCGCGGCATGCCTTTCTCGGTCCGGGCCACGACGGAGGACGACTGGGCGAACTACCGCGACATCCGCATCGAGATGCTCACGGATTCACCGGATGCCTTCTTCACGACGCTTGCGGACGTCGTCGACCGGGGCGAGGCCTTCTGGCGCGAGCGCGTGAGTGGAGCGTCGTCTTTCACCGTTGCCGCCGTCGACACGGACGACGATCGCTGGCTCGGCGTGATGACGGGCGTCATCGCGTCGGTGATGACGGATGCTCCCGAGAGTGCCGTCCCTCAGCTCGTCGGCGTCTACGTGCGACCGGAGGCACGCGGTGCGGGTGTCGCCGACGCGCTGCTCGAAGCGATCGAGTCGTGGGCGCGCGTGCGTGGCGACGCGCTTCACCTCGAGGTGCACGACGGAAACTCCCGGGCCGTCGCCTTCTACGCGCGACGGGGCTTCGAGCTCACCGGCCGGTCGACGCCGCATCCGCGTCGGCCGGGCGCAGAGGTCGAGATGCGACGAGTTTTGCGCTGACGGGAACCGGCCCGGCCGTCGTCGTCAACAAGGAGCCGCGCCAGCCGAGCGCCGCCTCTGCCGAGCGCCGTTAGCCCAGCGCCGAGAGCAGGTCGGCGTGCAGGTCGTCGACGTGCTCCAGGCCGACCGAGAGGCGCACGAGACCGTCCGGAATGGTGGGCTGCTCTGCCGGCCAGCGGCGTCGGCGCTCCCAGGTCGACTCGACTCCACCCAGGCTCGTCGCGTGAACCCAGAGCCGCGCCTTCGCGACCGCAGCGTCGGCGGCATCCGCCCCGCCCCGCACGACGATGGAGATGATCGCACCGAAGCCCGGGTAACGCACCTCCTCGAGTGCCGGATGCGACTGCAGGCGCCGAACGAGCTCCTGCGCCGTCGACTCCGCTCGCGCCAGCCGCACCAGCAGCGTGCGCAACCCGCGCAGGGCCAGGAACGCGTCGAACGCAGACGGAATGGCGCCGTAGAGCGATCGGCGCTGCACGACGGCGTCGTGGTGGGCGTCACTCGCCGTGACCACCGCCCCCATCAGAACGTCGCTGTGACCGGCGATGTACTTGGTCGCCGAGTGCACGACGATGTCGGCTCCCGACTCGAGCGGCCGCTGCAGGATCGGGGTCGCGAAGGTGTTGTCGACCACGACGATCGCGCCGGCCTCGTGCGCGGCCTGGGTGATCGCCGCGATGTCGGCGACCTCGAGCGCAGGATTGGTCGGCGACTCGATCCACACCATTGCGGCATCCGCACTGGCGCCGGCGACCTCCGCCGTGTCCGCGATGTCGACGTACCTCACGCGCAGCTCGCCGCGCGCCGCGCGGTCGTCGAGCTGGCCCACCGTGCCCGTGTACGAGCGGCGCGGCGCCACCACCGTCGATCCCGGTGCGAGCAGGTCGAGCACGGCAGAGATGGCCGCGATGCCGGAGGCGAACGACACGCAGCGACCGCCCTCGAGTGACCCCAAGGTGTCTTCGAACGCGGTCCACGAGGGATTGGCGTAGCGCCCGTACTCCGACTCGCCGCCCGCCACGTACGTCGATGCGAGGTGCACGGGAACGTTGAGCGGTTCGTCGGGCTCCCGCTGCGGCCGTCCGCTGATGATGGCAAGCGTCTCGGGGTGCAGTCGCACCGGGCTGTCGTTCACGTGGTTCCTTCGAGGCGGTCGATGGGCGGATGCCGTGCCCGCATCCAGCGTATCGGCGGCTCAGGAGTCGGGATGGGGCGGTCACGCCACGTCGCGCGTCGCCGGCACGAGGCCGAGGGCGTGCTCGCGCACCTGGCCGAGCGCGTGCTCCACCGCACCGATGCCCACGCCGAACGTTCCCAACTCTGAGGCTACGAGTTCGGGGGCGGTGGGATCCTCACTGGCCGCCAGTGAGGCGGCCGCTGCCTCGATGACGACGCCCAGCGAGTCCACGACGGGCCCTCCCACGATGATGCGGTCCACGTCGAGCAGGTCGCCCAGCACGATGCAGATGCGGGCGAGACGCTCGGAGAGGCGCGCGATGATCGCGGTCGCGGCGTCATCGCCCTCGGCGGCGGCCCGCGCGACGTCGTGCTCGTCGAGGGTGGCGGGGTCGAGCTGTGCGAGCACGGATGCCGCGGGCAGCGTTCCGGAACGGATCGCATCGCCCGCCCACTGCCGTGCCAGCATCGCGAGGCCGTTCGGCGATCCGACGCCGACCACGTTGTCGAGGAAGCGCATCTCACCGGCGCCGCCACGGCGCCCGCGCACGAGCCGCCGGTCGATCATCAGGCCGGAGCCGATGCCCTCGCTCACCAGCATGGCGATGAACGAGTCCACGTCGCGGCCGCGGCCGCCCGGAGAGGATCCCTCGCCGATGGCGGCGAGGTTGGCGTCGTTCTCGACCGTGACGAGCGGGACTCGGGGGAATCGACTCACCAGGCCCGGATTCATCGCCTGCCAGAAGCCCACGGCATCGGCGGGTGAGCGCCCGGCCGCGTCGACGGGCGCGGGCACGCCGATCGTGATGGCGAGAACCGCAGCCTGCGGCATGCCGGATGCCGCGACGGCCGCCTCGACGACCTCGGTCACGAGGGCGCGGCGCGTCTGCGCGTCCGTCATGCCGTTCTCGATGCGGTGGGGCGTCAAAGGGGGAATGGCCCTGCTGTGGGTCGCAAGCCTTCCGCCGCGCAGGTCGGCCACGATCGCCGAGATCCGGTCGTAACCCGCCTCGACACCGATGACGGCCCCCGCCCTCTCTCGCAGGGCGTAGCGACGTGCCGGGCGCCCCTTGGTGTAGTGGCCCACGCTGCGGGCGTCGTCGAGTTCGTCGATCCAGCCCATGCGAACGAGTTCGTCGCAGACGCCGATGACCGTGGAGCGCGTGAGACCGGTCCACGACATCGCATCCGTCGCCGTGAAGGCCTGCCGGTTCCAGGCGTGCTCGAGCAGGCGACCCAGGTTCATGGTTCTCAACAGCTGCGGCGATACGCCCGACTGAGAACTGTTCACGTCACTTGACCTCTCGAAGTCCCCGGAGCATTATTACTCCAATCAATAAATCTAGACCTTAGATTTAATGGGAGAGCGGCCTTCGGGCCGGTTCCGACTGAGGAGACGACGACGTGCCTCGTAACCATCACCGCCCATGGCGACGCTCGAAGGCGGGACTGGCGCTGGCCACCCTCATCGCGGCGACCCTCGCCTTCACCGGCTGCGCCGCACCCGGCGGCGCTCGATCGAACATCACCTTCCTCATCAGCAAGCCCGAGGCGATCCCCTTCTTCCGCGACCTGGCGGCCCGCTTCAACGACGAGCAGTCCGACGTGCACGTCACCCTCGACAGCGCGTCGAACCTCTCCGCGGGATTCCTGCGGGGCAACCCTCCCGACGTGGGGCTGCTCAACTACAACGAGGAGATGGCGCGCTTCATGGAGCGCGGCGCGCTCTCCGACCTCGGCGACATGCCCGAGGCCGATCGCATCCGCCCCGACGTGCAGAACCTCGTCGACCAGTACGCGACCTATCCCGGCCGCACGAGCGTGCTGCCGTACTCCGTCGCCGCGGCATCCGTCATCTACAACGTCAAGCTGTTCGAAGACAACGGGGTCGCGGTTCCCACGACCTGGGACGAGTTGATCGCGGCCTGCAAGACGTTCCAGGCTGCCGGCATCACGCCCATCTACAGCACCTTCAAAGAGCCGTGGTCGGTCGGGCAAGGGCTGTTCGACTACACGGTCGGCGGCTCGATCGACGTGTCGACGTTCTACAAGGAGCTCGGCAAGCTCGGCACCGACGTTGGCCCGAAGTCGAAGGTCTCGTTCGAGAAGACGCTCGAGGCGCCGGTGCAGAAGATGCTCACCCTCGCCGAGTACACCAACAAGGATGCCGCCAGCCGCAGCTACGGCGACGGCAACGTCGCCTTCGCGAAGGGCCAGGCCGCCATGTACATGCAGGGTCCCTGGGCGCTCGGCGAGATCGCGAAGACCGACCCCGACCTCGAACTCGGCACCTTCCCCCTGCCGGCCACGAACAACCCCGACGACCTCAAGGTGCGCGTCAACATCGACCTCGCGCTCTGGATCCCCGAAGTCGGCACCGACAAGCCCGCGGCGCGCAAATTCGTCTCGTACCTCATGCAGAAGAAGATCATGGACGACTACAACGCCGCCTTCCTCGGCTTCGGAACCACGACGGATGCCGCTCCCGCGACCGATCCCCGCATCCTCGGCATGCAGAAGTACTACGACGAAGGGCGCTTCTACCAGGGCGCGTCGAAGTTCGTCCCCCTGAGCATCCCGAGCGACAACTACATCCAGTCCATCGTCCTCGGTGCGAACCCGCGCACGACCCTTGCCCGGCTCGACGCCGACTGGGCTCGGCTCGCCCTGCGCGGCTGAGCGCCACGACAACCCGGAAGGGAAGCACCGATGTCCAGCATCGCAACACCGGAGACGCCGACGGGGCGCTCCGCGGCCGCCGCCGATCGAGCCGGCGCAACCACCGCGCCACCGGCATCCACGGCGCCGCGCCGGAAGCCGAAGGTGGAGGGCCTCTACTACTGGTACCTCGTGCCCTCGCTCGTGCTGTTCACGCTCGCCATCACGCTGCCCGCGGTTCTCGGCATCTTCTACAGCTTCACGAACTTCATCGGATTCGGTGACTGGACCTTCATCGGCCTCACCAACTACGTCGCCGTCTTCTCGGATCCGGCGATCCTGTCGAGCTACCTCTTCACGTTCGGATTCGCGGTCGTGACCGTGCTCGTCGTCAACGTTCTCGCGTTCCTGCTCGCGGTCGGGCTGACGGCGCGCATCCGCGCGAAGACGGGACTGCGGGCCATCTTCGTGATCCCGATGGTCATCTCGGGCATCGTGATCGCCTACGTGTTCAACTTCCTGTTCTCGAACTCGGTGCCGGCCTTCGCCACGAGCCTCGGCATCGGGCCGTTGCAGGAGTCGATCCTCGCCAACCCCGATTGGGCGTGGCTCGGAATCGTGATCGTGACGGCCTGGCAGTCGATCCCGGGAACGCTGCTGATCTACATCGCCGGGCTGCTCTCCATCCCGGGTGAGGTCTACGAGGCGGCGGCCATCGACGGCGCGAAACCGTTCCGCCAGCTCTGGTCGGTGACGCTGCCGCTCGTCTCGGGCTACATCGTGATCAACGTCATCCTGGGCTTCAAGAACTACCTCAATGTGTACGACGTCATCGTCGGCCTCACCAACGGGGGCCCCGGCACCGCAACCCGCAGCATCGCCATGACGATCTTCACCGGGTTCACCGGCGGCGACTACGCGTACCAGATGGCCAACGCCACGCTGTTCTTTCTCATCGCCGTGATCATCTCGGTGCTCCAACTCAGGCTCACCCGCGGAAGGGCGGCACTCGCATGACCCAGGCAGCAGCAAGCATCCCGCTCGGAGACGCACGCCGAACGGCCCGCGACGACGCGGTCACCGTTCGACGTCGCCGCGGCCGCGTCGGCCAGGAGCGATCCAACTGGGGCACGACCATCCTGCTGATGCTGTGCGCACTGACGGTGCTCGTGCCGCTGTACGTCACCATCTCGATGTCGCTCAAGTCGACCGCGCAATCGGTGGACGGGAACGCGTTCTCGCTTCCCTCGCCGATCGACTTCTCGGGGTTCACGAAAGCCTGGCAACTGACGAACTTCCCGGTGTCGTTCACCATCTCGATCCTCATCACGGCGGTGACGGTGATCGGAACCATCCTGCTGAGCGCGCTGGCCTCGTATGCCATCTCGCGCAACTGGGAGCGCCGGTTCTTCCGCTACTCGTTCTACTACCTGCTCGCGGCCATGTTCCTGCCGTTCACGGTCGTCGCGCTGCCGCAGATCCAGCTGACCGGCTTGGCGGGGCTCGCGAACCCGGTGGGGGTCACCATCCTGCACATCATGTTCCAGCTCTCGTTCAGCATCCTGCTGTTCACGGCGTTCCTGCGCTCCATTCCGCTGGAGCTGGAGGAGAGTGCGCGCATCGACGGCGCATCGACGAGCCAGACGTTCTGGCGACTGGTGTTCCCACTGCTCGCGCCGATGAGCGCCACCGTCGGCATCTTCGCCTTCCTCGCCTCGTGGAACGACTTCATGATGCCCTCGCTCATCATCTCCGACGCCGCCCAGCAGACCCTGCCGGTGGTGCAGAACATCTTCCAGACGCAGTTCAGCACGAACTACAACGTGTCGTTCGCCTCCTACCTCATGGCCATGGCTCCCGCTGTCGTGGCCTACCTGTTCACGCAGCGGTGGGTGATGGAGGGCGTGACCCAGGGAGCAGTGAAGGGATGACGACAGACGTGGTCGAGACGCAGACGGTCGCGACGGCGGTGGCGACGGACGAGGCATCCTGGTGGCGGCAGGCCGTCGTCTACCAGGTGTATCCGCGCAGCTTCGCGGATGCCGATGGCGACGGCATCGGCGACCTTCGCGGCGCGCTCAGCCGGGTGCCCTACCTGCGCGACCTCGGGGTCGATGCGATCTGGCTGAGCCCGTTCTACCCCTCCGCGCTCGCGGATGGAGGCTACGACGTCGACGACTACCGCGACGTCGACCCCCGCCTCGGCACCCTCGATGACCTCGACGCCCTCGTGGCCGCCCTGCATGAAGCCGGCATGCGCATCATCGTCGACATCGTGCCCAACCACACCTCGAACCGGCACGACTGGTTCCGGCAGGCGCTCGCCGCGCCGAAGGGCTCGCGGGAACGCGATCGGTACATCTTCCGGCCCGGGCTCGGCGCGAACGGGGAGCTGCCGCCCGCGGACTGGACGAGCGCGTTCGGCGGTCCCGCCTGGCAGAGCGTCGGCGACGGCGACTGGTACATGCACTACTTCGCCGTCGAACAGCCCGACCTCAACTGGGACAACCGGGAGGTGCGCGACGACTTCCTCGAGACGCTCCGGTTCTGGTCGGACCGCGGCGTCGACGGATTCCGCATCGACGTCGCCCACGGTCTCGCCAAGTACCTTCCCGAGCAGCTCCCCGACCAGGCGACGCTCGATTCCCTGCCGCGCAACGGCGGGCATCCGCTGTGGGACCGCGACGAGGTGCACGAGATCTATGCCGACTGGCGCAGGCTGTTCAACTCGTACGCGCCGCCCCGCACCGCCGTTGCCGAAGCCTGGGTGGACTCCTCCCGCCGGCCCCGGTACGCCAGCCCTGACGGGCTCGGGCAGGCCTTCAACTTCGACCTGCTCGAGGCGGATTTCGATGCGGCCCGGTTTCGGCAGGTCGTCGAGCAGAACCTCGCCCTCGCCCGGGATTCGGGGTCATCGTCCACCTGGGTGCTCTCCAACCACGACGTCGTGCGGCATGCGACCCGCTACGGCCTGCCCGAACCGGAGCGGGCCGACGAGAAGCACGGCGCCCGCTGGCTGCTGTCGGGAGGCACCGAACCGCGATTGGATGCCGGCCGCGGTCTACGGCGCGCCCGTGCGGCGACGCTGTTCATGCTCGGCCTGCCCGGCTCGGCGTACCTCTACCAGGGTGAGGAGCTCGGACTGCACGAGGTGGCCGACATCCCGGCGGAGCGCCGGCAGGATCCGGCCTTCTTCCGCAACCCCGGCATCCAGGTCGGCCGCGACGGCTCGCGAGTGCCTCTCCCGTGGAGTCGCAGCGGTCCCTCGCTCGGGTTCGGCGAGGCAGAGCCGCACCTGCCGCAGCCGCAGTGGTTCGCCGACCTGTCGGTGCAGGCGCAGGAGGACGACCCGAACTCCACGCTGTCGATGTACCGGCAGGCCCTCGCGCTGCGTCGTCGCCTGCAGACCGACGAGACCCTCGAGTGGCTTCCCGCGCCCGCCGACGTCGTGCACTTCACCCGCTCGAACGGCTGGCAGGTGGTGATGAACTTCGGCACCCGTCCGGTTCCAATGCCATCCGGCGAGGTACTGCTGTCGAGCGGCCCGATCGATGGCGACGAGTTGCCGGGGGAGACGGCTGTGTGGCTGCGGGCGATTTCCTCGGACTGAGCTTCCCCGAGAGGGTGGGGCCGCGTAACGTCGGGGCAGGAGGCGGGGCCTTCGATCTCATGACGACGTGGGGGCAGCATGCCGCAGGAGCGCAGCGCGCGGGAGAGCCGGGCGTCTCGACCCGACTCCGAGGCCCCTGCACCGCGGGAACTGAGCGCCGAGGTCTGCATCGTCGGTGGCGGCCCCGCCGGCGTCATGCTCGGTCTTCTGCTGGCACGTGCGGGAATCGACGTCGTCGTGCTCGAGAAGCACGGCGACTTCTTCCGCGACTTCCGCGGCGACACGGTGCACCCGTCCACGCTCGACCTCATCGACCAGTTGGGGCTGCGACTGGGCTTCGAGCGCATCCCGCATGTCTCCCTGCCCCGGCTGGATGCGGTCATCGACGGCATCCGGCTGCACGCGATCGACTTCTCTTCGCTGCCGGCGCCGAACCGCGAGGTCACCCTCATGCCGCAGTGGGACCTGCTCGACCTGCTCGCCGACGCGGCGCGTGCGACGGGCTGCTTCCGCCTCGTGATGCAGGCCGAGGCGACCGACGTGCTGCGTTCGGGCGGTCGCGTCGCCGGCGTGCAGGCCCGCACGCCAGATGGAGAGCTACGGGTACGGGCACCGGTCACGATCGCCGCCGACGGCCGGGCCTCCTCCGTGCGCCGGGCCTTGGGGCTGCCGCTTCGCGACTACGGCGTGCCGATCGACGTCACGTGGTTCCGGTTGCCGAGACCCACGCGACCCCTGCCCGACACTCTCGCGAACGTACGCGCGGGAACTGTTCTGATCACCATCCCGCGTCCCGGCTACCTGCAGTGCGGCCTGCTCATCGCCAAGGGGTCGTACGATCAGGTGCGCTCCGCCGGGCTTCCGGCGTTCCGCGCGCGCATCGCCGCGGCCGCGCCGCGGCTGGCTGAGGTGGCCGGCGAGCTGCACGACTGGGACGACGTGAAGCTGCTCTCGGTGCAGATCGACCGGCTTCGGCGCTGGTGGGTTCCGGGCGTGCTCTGCATCGGCGATGCCGCGCACGCGATGTCGCCGGTGTTCGGCGTCGGCATCAACTACGCGATCCAGGATGCCGTCGCCACGGCCAACCTGCTCGTGCCCCTGCTGCGCTCGGGCGGAGGTGAGCCGAAGGCTGTCGACGCGGTCTTCGCCGCGGTGCAGCGGCGGAGGAACCCACCGACCGCCCTCATGCAGAGGGTGCAGCGCGCCGTGCATCGGCTCGTCGGCCGCGCCACTGTCGGGGTGCTGCTGCACAATCCGCCGACGCGCTTCGAGCGCGCCGTCATCGCCGTAATGCTTCCGATCGCCCGGCCCCTGGCCGCTCGGCTTGTCGGTTACGGATTCCGGCCGGAGCGCATCGCGCCCGGCCTGCTGCGCTGAGGCCCGGCCGCGCCGTCGGCGGCGACCGACGGATGCTCGGCGGGAAGGGCGTGCCGCTTCCCCTCGGCGAGCAGGCGGAGGTTCTTCGCCTCCCAGTCGGCGACGGCTCGGCGTTCGCCATCGAGGATGCGGCTCTCGGGGCACTCGGCGAGGCGTCGGCCGCAGCTGCAGAGGCCCGGCGTGGAGGAATCGTCGTGGTGCAGGCTTCCCAGCCGCCAGAGTTCGGCGAACAGGCGGTCGGAGAGCCGTCGCGCGAGTTCGGTGTTGCGCTCGGCGCGACGCACGATCTCGGACTGCAGGCGCTCGTGCACCGCTCCGTCCGGAGCGGCCTGGAACTGCTCCGCGACTCCTGCGGTCAGGGCCGCCAGCTGACTCTCGAGGTCGGCGATGCGGGCCGCCGCGGCCTCTCCCGCGGCGACGAAGCGGGTGGCTGCCGCGAGGCGGGCGTCGTGCTCGCTCGACCACAGCCCGAGCCAGAGTGCGACGTGCTCCTCGTCTCGGCGCTGCGCCTTCTCGGGCCCGAGGTGCCCGGTGCACGCGGCGCACACCACCGCATCCGCGGGGGAGGAGAAGTGGAAGGGCTGCAGTGATCGGCAGCACCAGCACTGCACGACCACGTCGGCGTGCAGCGGATGTTCGTGGGGCACGTGCCCTCCCTTCCCGCGGCGATCCGGGCTTCCGGCGACCGGCGCGCCTCAGCTGCCCGCGCCTCCACGTTAGCGGGCGCGGCCGAGCACTTCACGCTCGTGCGCCGCGGGGCCCGCCCGCGGCAACATCCGTCAGGGCGACGGCGGGGACGGATCAGGGCTGCAGCGCGGCGCGCAGGGCCCTGGCCTGTTCCTCCCAGAACGCGCGGGCGACATCCGTCTTGGCGAAGAGGGCATCGAACCCGTGGAAGACCCCGTCGATGACGTGCACCTCCACCGGCACGCCGCTGGCACGCAGCCGCTCGGCGTAGGCGAGGTCTTCGTCATGGAACAGGTCGAGGGTTCCGACGCCGATCCAGGCCGGCGGGAGGCCACCGACGTCCTCGCGGCGGGCGGGCGCGGCGTACGGCGAGACGTTCGGTGATCCCGGCGCCTGGCCGAGGTACGACGTCCAGGCGTACCGGTTGCTGCCGGGCGACCAGATGCGCACGTTGCGGGTATCGAGGTCGGTGCGCAGAACGGTGCGGTCATCGAGCATGGGGTAGATGAGCAGCTGGTAGGCGGGACGGAACTCGCCGCGATCATGCGCGAGCAGCGTGAGCCCCGCCGCGAGGCCCGCACCCGCACTTGCACCGCCCACGGCGATGCGGTCGGCGTCGATGCCGCGGGCGTCGGCGTTGGCGAACAGCCAGCCGAGGCCGGCGTAGGCGTCATCGAGTGCAGCCGGTGCAGGGTGCTCGGGTGAGAGCCGATACCGCAACGCGGCAACGGTGATGCCGAGCTCGCGTGCGAAGAGGATGTTGGTGCGCTCGTCCTGTTCCGGGCTGCCCTGGATGAACCCCCCGCCGTGAATCCAGAACAGGGCGGGCGCCTCGGTGGTGAGCGCCTTCGGCCGGTAGAGCCGCAACGACACGTCGGGTGCACCCGGGGCGCCGGGAACCCTCACGTCCTCGATCTCGATGTCTTCGGGTGCCGGCTGCTGCCGGGGGCGGCCTCTCCTCATCAGGCGGGTGATGCGGGGGCCCATGGAGAACTGCGGGATGAATCGCGCGATCGCGACGTCGGGGTGGAAAGTCGGCACGGATCCTCCTGGAGGCTGCACGGGAGCGGCGTCACGCCGTCGGCCGACTCTATCCGGACGTATACACCCATTGCGTCCTGGGTTACGGATGCTTGCGCTCGGGCGCTCGATTTGGTCGGATTGCAGCATCCGGTGTGGGGGATGCGTCGGCGCAGGGGGATGAGGAGCACGACATGGCACGCATTCTGGTTCTCGGCGGCCACGGCAAGGTTGCACTTCTCCTGGAGCGCCTGCTCGCGGATCGCGGCGATGACGTCGATGCGCTCATTCGCAATCCCGAGCACGCCGGCGACGTCGAGGCTGCGGGAGCGCATCCTGTCGTGGCCGACCTGCAGGCCATGAGCGCCGACGAGCTCGCCGTCGTGTTCACCGGCCACGATGCCGTCGTGTGGTCCGCGGGCGCCGGAGGTGGTTCCCCCGCCCGCACCTGGGCGATCGATCGGGATGCCGCCATCCGTTCGATGGAAGCCGCGGCGAAGGCGGGCGTCGACCGCTACGTGATGGTCTCGTACTTCGGTTCGTCGCCCGATCACGGGGTGTCGGAGTCCGACGCCTTCTACGCCTACGCCGAGTCGAAGGCGGCGGCCGATGAGCACCTGCGCGGCACCGACCTGGCGTGGACGATCCTCGGGCCCAGCCGGCTCACCGACGGAGCCGGCACCGGACGAATCGACGCCACAGCCGAGACGAGCGACGCGGTTGATCGTGCGGACGTGGCCGCCGTCATCGCCGCGGTGCTCGATCAGGACGGCACGATCGGGCGCACCATCCGCTTCAACGCCGGCGAGACGCCCGTCGCCGAGGCGGTCGCCTGAGCGATCTCCCGAGCCTCGCCTGCGTTCATCACGCGCAGGACGGTCAAGACACGCTCGGCACCGCGGCGGCACACTGGGGGAGTGGCGCTGGACGGGGAGTTCGAGGACGCGGCCTTCGGCGATGACGACTTCGGTCGCTTCGTCGGTGTGCTGACGGAATCGCTGCGCGCACCCGCGAGCATCGACGACCTCGCGCGCTCGATGTTCCTCTCGCGCTCCCAGTTGGGACGCATCGTCGTCGCGGTGTTCGGCGAGGCGCCGGCACGGTTCCAGCGTCGGGTACTGCTCGAGCGCGCAGCGCTGCGACTGATCACGACCCGCTCGAGTGTGCTCGAGATCGCCCGGGAAGCCGGCTTCGACTCGCACGAGGGCTTCATCCGGGCGTTCGAGCGGGCATACGCCGTCTCGCCGTCCGCCTGGCGGTCATCGCCGGGCCGGATCGCCCTGCCGACGCCGAACGGGGTGCACTTCCAGCCGCCATCGGGTCTGCGGCTGCCGTCACAGGAGAGGATGAGCACGATGGACGTGTTCACGGGAATGCTCGAACACCACATCTGGCTCACGGGCCAGCTCATCGAACGGGCGCAGGGGCTGCCCCAGGAGGTGCTGGATGAACCGCTGCCCTCCGCCGGTTTCATCGACGATGCCCCCAGCATCCGCTCGCTGCTCTCGCGGCTCGTCGGGCAGTTGCACATGTGGAACGAGGTGATGGCCGCCCGGGGCTACGACTTCGCCGTCGAGCGCGCGGAGCCCCTGGACGCCATGCGCGAACGCTGGCGAAGCCAGGCTCCGCTCTTCCTCGGCCACGTGCGGACGGTGGTCGATGAGGGCCGGCTCGATGACACCTTCGTCTTCGTCGAGAAGACGGGTCCGCGGCTCTACACCTACGGCGGCCTGATCGCGCACGTGCTGACCTTCGGCGCTCACCGGCGCATCGAGGTGCTCGCGGCCTATGCCCGGCACGGCATCGGCGATCTGGGCTTCGGCGACCCGCGGGAATGGATTCCGGAGCACGCCGGCGGCGGCGCCGCAGCGGAGGAGTAGGGCCAGCTGCCGGTGTGCCCCCTGTTCGTCAAGCCCTGCCGCGCACGGCGCGCGGTGCCTACGGTGAAGTGGTGAGCATCCCGCAGACCGAACCCGCAGCGCGCATCGAACGCACGCAGGCGACGGTCTCGCTCGTGCTTCCCGTCAAGGACGACGCCGAGCTGCTGCGCCGGTGCCTCGGCATGCTGTCGGAGCAGTCGGTCGCGCCCCACGAGGTGATCGTCGTCGACAACGGCTCGCGCGACGACTCCGCCGAGATCGCACGCGCGGCGGGTGCCCGCGTGCTGCGCGAGTTGCACCCCGGCATCCCGGCGGCGGCCGCGGCGGGATGCGACGCCGCAACGGGCGACGTGATCGCGCGCCTTGATGCGGACTGCATGCCTCCCCGGGAATGGGTGCAGCGGATCAGCGCGGCCTTTGACGCGGATCCCGGGCTCGCGGCCCTCACGGGGCCGGCCTTCTTCGTCGACGGCCCTGCGCCGCTGCGGCGTCCGCTCGCCGCGCTCTACCTCGGCGCCTACCGTGCGGCCGTTTCGCCGGCGCTCGGGCACCCGCCTCTCTTCGGCTCGAACTTCGCCGTGCGTCGCTCGGCCTGGACGCAGGTGAGCGACAGCGTGCACCGGTACGACCCCCTCATGCACGACGACATGGACCTGTCCGTGCACCTCGGACCGGAACGGCGCATCCGTTTCGAGCGCTCACTGCAGATGGGCATCTCGATGCGGCCCTTCTCGGGCGGTGGGCTTCTGCGCCTGCGGCGGGGTTTCCACAGCGTGTTCGCCCACTGGCCCGACGAGGCGCCGTGGAAGCGCTGGCGCAGGCGGCTGCGAGCAGCGAAGGCGCCGGCTTGACGACGGATGCGGTGACGGCTTGAGAGAGGCACCCGCCGTCGGCAAGACTGCACGGATGCGCCCCGCCCCCTTCTTCGCCGTTGCCGCGGCCGCCTACACGCTCAACTGCGCGCTCGGAGCCTCCGTGGCCCTGCGCGTTCTCGACACCCGCGAGTGGCGCTGGGTGCACCATGCGCTCTACATCTCGACCGCCGCGACGACCGCTCTCGCCGTGGCCGCCGGCGTAACCGGTGGCCCGGACGGTCGGCGCGCCGCTGCGGCCCTCGCACCCGCCGCCGTTCCGCTCGCCATCATCCCGTATGCCGGCACCCGCGGCCTGCGGCACCCGCTCGTCGCCCTGAGCGCCGCCCCGGCGTTCGTGCTCGCCCTCATCCTGTCCCGGAGGTAGTCCATGGAATTGCTCGACGCGATCCGCCGCCGCAAGACGACGAACGGCGCCTTCCTTCCCGATCCCGTGGCCGAGGAGCACCAGCGCGTGCTGTTGGAGGTCGCGGGGCGAGCGCCCTCCCAGCTGAACAGCCAGCCCTGGCGGTTCGTGGTGATCGAGAGCCGGGACACGATCGAGGCCGTCGCCCGCATCAGCGGCGAGAGCATGACCGAGGCGATGAGCAACGGCACCTTCTTCGAGCGCTACAAGCCGTACTTCCGCTTCAGCGCCGACGAGATGGAGCGCCGGCGCGACGGCATGCTGTTCGATCGGATGCCGAAGGCGCTTCGGCCGTTCACGAGCCAGGTCTTCACGAAACGCGGGCAGAAGCTCATGAACGCACTCGGTGTCCCCAAGACGCTCGGCACCGAGAACCGTGCCCTCGTGGCCGGATCGCCGCTGCTGCTCGGCGTGATGCTCGATCGCTCGGAGTACCGGCCGGGCCAGCTCTCGTCGTTCTACTCGGTGTTCAGCATGGGAGCCGCCATGGAGAACGTGTGGCTGAGCACCCAGGAATTCGGCATGGGCATCCAGTTCGTCTCGTTCCCCATGGAGGTGCCCGGCCGCTGGGAAGAAGTCGCCACCCTGCTCAGGGTTCCGGATGAGCTCGAACTCATGGCCGTCTATCGGCTCGGCTACCTGCCGCCCGAGCAGCGCCGGCCCGCGATCGACTGGTCGAGTCACCAGCGCAAGCTGGCCTCGCAGTACGTCTTCCGGGAGACCTGCGACACACCGCAGACCGGCTGGGATGAGCCGCTCGGCGACGTGCGCTGAGCGTGTCGAAGGGAACCCGCAGACCTATCCCTTACCGGGCTTGTCCTTGTCGTCCTTCGGGCCCTTGTCCTTTCCCGGCCCACCCTTGTCGTCGGGCTTCGGGGCCGGCGCCGGGGCCGGTGCCTGCTCCTGTTGCTGCTGCTCCAGCGCGGCCTGCGCGGCCTGCGCCGCCTGCTCGTCGGCGATGCGCTGCTGCTCCGCGGCCTGCTCCTGGGCCGCGCGCACGTTCGCGGCGAGGTCGGACCCCACGAGCGCGATCGCCGCGCTGATGCTGTCGTACCGTTTGTCGTCGATGCGTCCGTCGGCGCGCGCGTCGGCGGCATCCGCCGTCAATGCATCGAGCTTCGCCGTCGCCGTGGTCCAGTCGCCGGCCGCGCTCGCCTGTGTGACCGCGAGCACCTGCGCCTGCAGCGCCTCGGCGGTCTTCGCGTCGTAGGGGTCGCCCGCGCATCCGGACAGGCCGATGCCGGTCGCCAATGCGATGGCGAGTGCACCGGATGCGATCATCGCCCGCCGCTTCACACCCTGCGGCCTCACGGCTTCACGCTCTTCTGCAGTCGTTCCAGATGCTTCCCGAGCTGGCCGTCCACCGTGGGATAGTCCACCCGGGCCGGGGCGTCGGACGGGGACTGCGTCGAGGCCCAGATGCCGATCCCACCTGCGATGACGAGTACGGCGAGCGCCGCGGCCAGGATGACGCGGGCACGAAGGGAAAGACGTGCAAGGGGTCCGGCGGCGGGTCGGTGCGGCGTCGTCGGGGCCGTCGAGTCCGAATGCGGCACGCCCTGGTCCGCGGTCGCGGGATCCGGGTCGGCGAGCAGCTCGGTCGCGGCGGTGGGCGGTGCGGAGGACGCCTTCGACGCCGGCAGAACGCGGGTGGGCGCATACGCCTGCGTGCCCTCGCCGGTCTCGTCCGTGACGCGTACGGCGACGCCTGCTGCACTCGCGACCCCCGCCCGCAGCCGTTCACCGACCTCGAGCGCCGTCGGTCGAGCGGCGGGATCCCTGGCGGTCATCGCGCGGAGCAGTGCCGCCCAGGGTTCGCCGTACTCGACGGGCACCCACGGGTCGGCCGAAATGCGCACGGCCGCCGATTCCAGCGCTGATCCGGGAAAGCTCTGCTTTCCGGTCACGCACTCGATGAGCACGAGACCGAGCGAGTAGATGTCGCTCGCGGGAGTGATCGGCTGGCCCAGCGCCTGCTCCGGGCTCATGTAGTTGGCAGTGCCGATGACCGAGCCGGTCGCGGTGAGCCGCGTGCCGTCGACGAGTCGTGCAATGCCGAAGTCGGCGAGCATCGCGACGGGTCCGGTCTCGGGAGAGTCGGGAATGAGCACGTTCGCGGGCTTCAGGTCGCGATGCACGAGCGATCGGGCGTGCACGTAGGCGAGGGCGTCGGCGATGTCGGCTCCGATGAGTGCTGCCGCATCCGCCCCGATGCTCTGCCGGCGCAGCTTGGTCTTCAGGTCGACCCCGTCGACCAGCTGCATCACGAGGAACGCCTCGTGCGAGCCGTCGTTCTGCTCGATGGCCACGCCGTCGTAGAGGGTGACGATGGCCGGGTGGCTGAGCGCCGCGATGGTACGGATCTCCTCGCGCTGACGGCGCAGGTCGCCGGCGTCGCCGACCTGGTCGCGGAACACCTTGAGTGCGACGCGGCGGCCCAGCATCTCGTCGTGGGCGCGGAAGACGGTCGCCATTCCGCCGGAGCCCAGTCGCGCCTCGATGCGGTAGCGACCGGCGAAGAGCGCTCCGGGCACGGCGCTGGGCGCGCCTCGGCGCGAGAACTGCTCGGTCGTGTCGGGTGCCACCCGCCGAGGCTAGTCGTCCCGGCTGGGAGCCGTCGCCCCTTGACTCACGGGCGCCGGATGTGCATGCCCCCCTTCCCTCGCCCTGCGCCGTTCCGTAAGCGCTTGCATGAAAGGCATTGACCCACCGACGGGGGTACTCCTAGGCTGACACCAGCTGGCCACGGGGGCACTCGACGAGGAGTTGCAATGCGAATCACCGCACACGCGCATCATTCACGGGGCGAGCGGGGAGGGCTGAGCCGAGCGGGCGCATCCGTCGCCGTCGGCGCTCTTCTGGCGACGGCTCTCGTCGCCGGTGCCGCGGCGGCACCCGCCGAGGCCGCCACGTCGGCTCCCGGAGCGCCCGGCGCCCAGTCGACCTGGTCGACCGGCGCGAAGCAGGGCGTGGGCACCTCGACCACGACGGCGTCCAAGGTCTGGTACACGCTCTCCGACGGCACGCTCTCGGAGGTCTACTACCCGCGCGTCGATGTGGCCAATTCCCGCAGCCTCGAGCTCATCATCACCGACGGCAAGACCTTCGCCGACCTGGAGTCGCGCGACACCACTCACCGGGTGCAGCTGCAAGACCCGAAGGCGCTGCTCTACTCCCAGGTGAATACCGACAAGGACAAGCGCTACCAGGTGATCAAGACCTACTTCACCGACCCCAAGCGCTCGACGGTGCTGGAGAACATCACCCTGCGCTCCCTCGACGGCAAGAAGTACCAGGTCTACGTGCAGTACGACCCGTCGCTCGCCAACAGCGGCAAGCACGATTCCGCCACGACGAAGGGGGGAGCGCTCGTGGCGGAAGATCTCACGGGAGCCGACAAGGTCGGCAGCGCCCTGATCGCCGACCGTCCCTTCGCCGCCACCTCGAACGGCTTCGCCGGAGTCAGCGACGGCTGGAGCGATCTCTCGAAAGACTTCCGGCTCGATCACTCCTACGGGCAGGCCCTGGACGGGAACGTCGTGCAGACGGCCAAGCTGAACCTGCTCGGCTCCGCGAAGCTGTCGACGGCGACGCTCGCGCTCGGTTTCGGGGCGACGGGAGCAGAGGCCCTCTCCACCGCGAAGGCGAGCCTCTCGAAGGGGCTGCTCGGAGCGGCGGGCACCGCCGTCTCGTACGCCCTCGGCTGGCACAAGTACCTCGCCTCGCTGAGCACCCCGCCCGCGAGCGTGCGCTCCTCGGGCGCGCTGAAGACCCAGTACAACGTGGCCGCCATGACCTTGAAGGCCCACGAGGACAAGACCTACCGCGGCGCGAACATCGCCTCGCTCACGATCCCGTGGGGCCAGGCGCAGAACGCCGACGAAGTCGGCGTGGGTGGCTACCACCTCGTGTGGGCGCGCGACCTCTACCAGGTCGCCACCGCTCAGCTCGCGGTCGGCGATGCGGATGCCGCGGAGCGCTCGCTCGACTACCTCTTCGACGTGCAGCAGAAGCCCGACGGCTCGTTCCCGCAGAACTCCCTGCTCAACGGCACGCCGTACTGGGGCAGCCTGCAGCTCGATGAGGTGGCGTTCCCGATCGTGCTGGCCTGGCAGCTCGGCCGCACCGATGCCGCGACCTACACCGACCACGTGAAGAAGGCGGCCGACTTCATCGTCGCCCACGGACCGGCCACGCCGCAGGAGCGCTGGGAGGAGGAGGGCGGTTACTCGCCGAGCACGATCGCTGCCGAGATCGCGGGCCTGACCGCGGCATCCGCCCTCGCGACGGCCAACGGCGATGACGGCTCGGCGGCGATCTACCAGGGCGTCGCCGACGACTGGCAGCGCAGGGTGGAGTCGTGGACCTACACGACCACGGGCCCGCTCGGCGACGGCAACTACTACGAGCGCATCGACGACAACGGCGACCCGAACGACGGCCACACCCTCGACATCAACAACGGCGGCGGCGCGTTCGACGAGCGCACCATCGTGGACGCCGGCTTCCTCGACCTCGTTCGCCTGGGCGTCAAGCCGCCGACGGATGCGGCGGTCGCCTCCTCGCTGCCCGAGGTCGACGCCACCATCAAGGTCGACACCCCCAACGGCGCCATGTGGTACCGCTACAACCACGACGGCTACGGCGAGAAGACCGACGGATCGCCGTACGACGGCACGGGGGTCGGCCGGCTCTGGCCGCTGCTCTCGGGCGAGCGTGGGGAGTTCGAGCTCGCCAACGGCCGTAGTGCCACCTCGTACTTGAAGACGATGGCGGCAGCGGCCAACGAGGGCTACATGATTCCCGAGCAGGTCTGGGACCAGCCCGATGCGACGGCCTCCGGCCTCTCCTTCGGAGAGGGCACGGGCTCGGCCACGCCATTGGCCTGGTCGATGGCGCAGTTCCTGCGGCTGGCGCAGGGCATCGACGCCGGCAAGCCGGTGGAGACGCCCTCGATCGTGGCCGATCGCTACGCGACGGGAACGCTCCCGGCCGGGCCGACGGTCGACGTGACGGCTCCGGGAGGGACCGTCACGAGCGAGGCGACGGTCATGGTCGCGGGTAGCACGACGGCCGCGACGGTGTGGGTCACGGCCGGCGGCCAGACGGTCGCCGCGGACGTGTTCGGCGGCAACTTCTCGGCGGAGGTGCCGCTCAGCCTCGGCGCCAACACGATCACGGTCGTGGGCGTCGGCACCGACGGCGGCACGACGACGGTGCAGCGAGCGATCACCTCGACGAACTTCGGTACGGCGCTCGGCGCGATCGCCGACCCGACCGGCGACGACAACGGGCCCGGCGACTACGTCTACCCGACGAACAGTGCGTTCAACCCCGGCGCGTTCGACGTCACCGGGCTCTCGGTGTTCGACGACGGCGACTCCTACAACTTCGTCACCTCCGTCGCCGGAGCGCTGCAGAACCCCTGGGGCGGCAACCAGTTGTCGGTGCAGCGCCTCGACATCTACGTGAGCACGGATGCGTCGGGCTCCGCCGTCGCCGCGCAGGAGGGCACGAACGCGAACCTCGCGCATCCGTACGCCTTCGTCATCGGCGGCTCGGGCTTCATCCAGCCGGCCGTGCGGGATGCCACGGGTGCCGTTCTCGGCGACGCCACCCTGCTCGTGCTGCCCGACACCCATCAGATCGCGCTGTCGGTGCCGAAGGCCGTCTTCGGCGGCGCCGACCTCGCCGGCGCCGGCTACCAGGTGGCGATGATGTCGCACGCCGATCCCAACGGGGAGGGCGTCGGAGGCATCCGTCCGGTGTACGACCGGGCGTACTGGGATGCCGCTCCCGCGAACGGGCTGTCGTGGATTCAGGAGTACCGCTTCGGCGGCGGCGCCGGCGAGTGGACGGACGCGAATGCCGCCCGCGACACCGACACCCGCGACCCGAACACGATCGACATCCTGGCGCCGGAGGGGGCCTCGCAGGCGAGCATCCTGGACTGGCGCACGAGCGCACCGGTCGTGCTACCCTACGTGCCGCTCGGGTAGGTGGGCCGAAGCTCAGCGCGGCGTCGGCACGGCGTCGAGGGCGCCGCGCGCGAGCATCGTGGAGCCCGCGACCGCTGCCGGCATCGTGAACACGGCGCCCAGGGGAATCAGAAAGAGCAGCTGCGTGGCCACGCCGAACCCCAGCACCTGGCCGCGTCGGGAACGCAGCACCGCTTTCCGCTGCGCGGAGCTCATCCCGCGCGCCTCGAAGGCACGCGACGTGAGTTCGATCGCGAGCAACCGACCCGAGAGCACGACGCCGAGAACCGGTGCCGCGATCGATCCGACCACGGGGATGAAGCCGATGATGCCGACGCCGATCGCCGTGACGATGCCGAGGCCGATGAGGACGGCCCCGTCGCGGATGGAGCGCCACAGGCCCGCGCCCGCGACGGGCACCTCGCCGCCGAGCTCGAGTTCCACGGCACGCCAGATGCGCTCATAGAACGGGTCGCCGATCGCGAGGGTGAGTGCCGTGAAGGTCACCGCCGCGAGAACGATGACGACCCCGAAGAGGAGGGCACCCGTCAGCACGCGCAGGCCCGTCGCCCAGAACTCCGGCCAGCCGTCGGCGAACGGTGTGATCGCGTCAACGAGCGGCACCACGTTCAGGCCCAGGGCCACGAGGGCGGCCACGATGAGCACGAAGACGATGGCGGCGGGAACCAGCCCGAGCAGCATGACGCCGGGCCGCCGGCCCCAGAAGCCGAAGCCCCTGGCCAGCATCCCGATCCCCGTCGCGAATCCTCTCAGCACCGCCCCAGCATAGGGCGGCGCTGCGCCGGGGAACCGTTGCCGGTGACGGGCTTGACATTTGTGGACAATGGCCACTTATTCTGGGCGCATGCAAAGTGCAACGGTGCCCGATGTCCGCTTCGACCACAGGATCGGCGAGACGGTGCTCTCGCTGACGGATGCCGCAGGCCTCCCGCTGGCCGACACCGACGTCGTTCTCGAGCAGACGCGGCACGACTTCGCCTTCGGCAACATCGGCTTCGAGTTCATTCCACTGGCCAACGGAGAAGGCGCCGCGGGCGACGCGCGGCTCGCGGAGCAGTGGCTGGACCTCTACAACACGGCGACGTTGCCGTTCTATTGGGGCCAGTTCGAGCCGGAGCAGGGCAAGCCCGACACGGAGCGCCTGCGCAGGACCGCGCAGTTCTTCGCCGACAGGGGAGTGGCGGTGAAGGGCCATCCCCTCGTCTGGCACACCGTTCAGCCGCCGTGGCTGCTTGAGTACGGGGTCGACGAGATCGAGCGGCTGCAGCGCGAGCGCATCCGGCGCGACGTCGGCGAGTTCGCCGGCCTCATCGACACGTGGGATGCGATCAACGAGGTCGTCATCATGCCGGTCTTCGAGGCGGAGGAGAACGGCATCACCCGGCTCGCATACGACCGCGGGCGCATCGCGATGGTGCGGATGGCGTTCGAGGAGGCCAAGGCGGCCAACCCGTCCGTGAAG
The DNA here is from genome assembly GCF_037404875.1 of Rathayibacter sp. YIM 133350. NCBI lineage: Bacteria > Bacillati > Actinomycetota > Actinomycetes > Micrococcales > Microbacteriaceae > Rathayibacter > Rathayibacter sp. YIM 133350. The sequence continues at coordinate 2,009 of NZ_JBBELO010000025.1, read as the reverse complement.
CTGCTCATCAACGACTTCGACCTCTCGAGCGCATACGAGTGCTTGCTCGAGGGGCTGCTGGAGGCCGGCATCCCGATCGACGCGATCGGACTCCAGACGCACATGCACCAGGGCTACTGGGGCGAGGACACCATGCTCGCGATGGTGGACCGCTTCGCCCGCTACGGGCTGCCCCTGCACCTGACCGAGACCTCGCTCGTCTCGGGAGAGGTCATGCCGGCCCACATCGTCGACCTCAACGACTACCAGGTGCCGTCGTGGCCTTCGACAGAGGAGGGCGAGGCACGACAGGCCGACGAACTCACGCGCCACTACCGCTCTCTTGTGTCGCATCCGTCGGTCGAGGCGATCACGTACTGGGGTATCACCGACGCCGAGGCCTGGCTCGGCGCCCCGATCGGCCTCGTGCGCGCCGACGGCACGCCGAAGCCCTCGTACGAGGCGCTGCACTCGCTCATCAAGGGCGACTGGTGGCTCGCGCAGACGACGGCACGAACGGATGCCGAGGGTAGGGTGCGCGTGCGCGGGTTCCGCGGCGACTACCGCGTCACGTCGGGCCCGCGCACCGCGGGATTCCGGGTGGAGCGGCAGCCGTTGGAGCATGCGCTCGCGTTGGGGTGAGGCCGGACAGCGGGGCTACCGGCCGGAATGCGAGGGTGTGTTCCCGCTCGTGACCGAGCAGAATGGGCGGCATGGCATCCCGCTGGTCGTGGCGTTCGCGTGACTCCGTTCCCTCTGTCGCGACGGCGGTGCTCGTCAGGCGTCTCGTCGTCGCGCCGGCCCGTGCGGTCTCCGCGAGCCGCTGATGCCCCGCGCGCAGAGGCCGAGCCCCGCCGAGTTGGCGACCGGCTGGCCCGACCTCGCCTCGAGCGATCCCTCTGCCGAGGTGGCGCGGCGGTTCGCGCGCCGGCTGCGAGCGGCCATCGGCGAGCGAAGCATCCGATCGGTCGCGGTGCTCAGCGACGTGAACCACGCCACGGTGCTCGCCATCCTCGCGGGCCGCGCGTGGCCCGACCTCTATACGATCTCGAAGCTCGAGCGCGGGCTGCAGGCCGACCTGTGGCCCGGCCGCCTGGATCCGGGGACGCCGTCGGGGACGGTGACATGACGCGCGCGCAGACGGCGCGCATCGACGACGAGGCGCTCGAGAACCTCGAGCGCGAGTTCGTCGGTCGGGCGCGCGGCCGCGTTCTGGAGATCGGAGCGGGCGACGGCGAGAACTTCGGCGCTCTGCCGCACGACGTGCAGTGGCAGGGCCTCGAGCCCGACGCGCACCGGCGGGATGAGCTCGGCCGCCGTGCGCGCGAATGGGGCCACACCTCGCCGCTGCTCGCTGCGGGAGCCGAGAGCATCCCCCTCCCCGACGGCAGCGTGGACACGGTGGTCGGCACGTACGTGCTCTGCACCGTGCAGGATGTCGCCGCGACCCTCGCCGAAGCGCGCCGGGTACTGGCACCGGGCGGGCGGATCATCTTCGTCGACCACGTCGCTGCCCCGCGCGGCACGTGGAAGCGCGGCCTGCAGCAGCTCGCGACGCCCATCACGACCCGCGTCGACCATGGCTGCCACTGGAATCGGGATCCGGAGCCGTTCTTCGCCGCCGCCGGTTTCGTGCCCATCGACGTGCGGCGCCACGAGGTCACGGCGCGGCCCTGGCCGGCGGTGCCGACGCTCTTCTTCGAGGGCCGTCGGCCCGCCTGAGCCGCATCCGTGCCGAAGGCGCCCTGCGAGATCGCACTTTTGGTGGGTGCGATGCCGGAATGACCCACCGTTTCTGCGGGTTGGGGTTTCGGTGACCCACCGCTTCTGCCGGTTGGGGTTCCCTTCGACAGGTTCACGGAACGGACTCCCTGCTCGCTGAGCTCATCGAAGGGCGCCGAGAACGGAGAATCTGGGGGTGCAGCGCCGTGGTGACCGACCCTTTCTGCGTGTTCGGTTCGGTGACCCGCCGTTTCTGCGGGTTCGGGTTCCCTTCGACAGGCTCAGGGAACGGCTTCCAGCGGATGGCA
>NZ_JBBELO010000024.1:0-73190 GCF_037404875.1 Rathayibacter sp. YIM 133350 | reverse complement strand
GGGCGGTGGGGCGGCGGGTGTGCCGCTGGTCCTGCGTTTTGCGCGCGCCCCGGCGGCCGCCGCGAGCGCAACGCGGCGGGCGCTACCCGCGCGTCAGGGCGCTGATGAGGCGCAGGATGCTCGGAAGGTCGTCGGCGGCCGCCTCGGGGGTCGCGGGGGAGAAGCCCGCGATCGTGGCGCCGACGAGGGTGAACCGCGCCCGCACCGCGGCGATGAGCGACGTGAGCGCCTCGACGGTCAGCCCGAACGGCAGCGGGTAGTCCAGGCCCTCGATGACGGCGGGGTCGAGCACGTCGAGGTCCACGTGCACGTAGACCTCCGACGCGCCGGTTGCGGCCAGCGCCTCGAGCAGGGCGTCGGCGTCGCCCAGTCGGTCGACGTCGAGGCACGGGATGCTGCGCTCGGCGATCACCTCGGCCTCGGCGGGGTCGACGTCACGGATGCCGGCGAGCACGAGCCGCTCGCTCGAGACCCGCTGCCCTGCGGGCGGAACGAGACCCTCCGCCCCTTCGCCCATGAGCGTGCGCAGCACCATGCCGTTGAACGCGCCGGAGGGGCTGGACTCCGGGGTGTTGAGGTCGGGATGCGCGTCGAACCAGAGCACCGCGGCATCCGGATGCGCTGCGAGGCTGTGCTCGATGGCGCCGAGGGAGACGGCGCAGTCACCGCCGATGGTGAGCGCCGTACCGTCGACCCCGCTCAATTCCGCGAGCAGGTTCTGCTTGATGTGCAGCACGGATGAGTAGCGCCGCACTCCGGTGTCGAGCGACTCACCGGCTCCCACGGGCACGTCGACGAGTCGGGTCGCCGACGAGGGGAGATCGCCCCTGATCGCCTCCGCCCCGTCGATCAGGCGCATCGCACGCGCAGAGATCGAGCCCTGCCACTCGGGAACCACGACGAACGTTGCCGGCATGTGATCAGTATGCCGTCACGGGGTGCTGCCCGCGCGGCGGTGAGCGACTCCGCCGAACACGGCATGCCTCATCCCTTGACACCGGTCAGGGTGATGCCCTCGACGAAGACGCGCTGGGCGAAGAAGAAGATCAGCACCACGGGAATCGTCACGAGCATGGTCATGGCCATCGTGAGGCCCCAGTCCGTGCCGTGGATGCCGCGGAACGACGCGAGGCCGTACGCGACCGGCCACGACGACGGGTTCTCCGAGGTATACAGCAGCGGGCCGTAGTAGTCGTTCCACGAGTGGAAGAACATGAAGATACCCGTCGCTGCGATGCCCGGCCGCGCCATGGGCACCACGACCCGCGTGAGCACGCCCCACTCGCCGTTGCCGTCGATGCGCGCGGCATCCGAGTACTCGCTCGGGATCGTGAGGAAGAACTGCCGCAGCAGGAAGATCGAGAACGCGTCGCCGAGCAGGTTGGGCAGGATGAGCGGCCAGAGCGTTCCGGTGAGGCCCAACTGCGACCACATCACGTAGATCGGGATGGCGGTCACCTGCGGCGGCAGCAGCATCGCGATGATGATCGCGGTGAACAGCACGTTCGCCCCGCGGAAGCGGATCTTGGCGAGCACGTACGCCGCCGGCACGCTCGAGACGAGCGTGAACACCGTGGCGAGCACCGCGTAGAGCGCCGAATTCGCGAACCAGAGCGCGAGCGGAACCTCCGTGAAGACCCGCACGTAGTTCTGCCACTCGAACGGATCGGGCCAGAGGGATGCGGTCAGCGTCTGCCGCGACGACATCAGCGATGTGGTGAAGACGAACAGGATCGGGGCCACGAAGGCGATGGCGAGCGCCACGAGCAGGGCGTGCTCGGCGACCCAGGAGAGCAGACGGCGAGCGCTCATGCTGTGGTGTTCTCGGGGGTGAAGGCGCGGAACCGGCGCAGGAGCACGACGAGCAGCACGCTCGCGATCAGGAAGAGCAGCACGGCCAGCGCCGAGGCGTAGCCGAGTTGGTAGTTCGCGAAGCCGCGCACGTACAACCACTGCGTGTAGGTGAGCAGCGAATTGTCGGGGTAGCCGAGGTTGGCGCCCGTGCCCTCTCCGATGATCGCCTTGCCGCTCGCGACGCCCGACGCGACGGCCGCCTCGGTGAAGTACTGCAGGGCGGCGATGACGCCCGTGACCACGGCGAACATCAGCACGGGACGGATGTTGGGAAGGGTCACGTAGCGCACCTGCTGGGCCCCGGTGGCCCCGTCGAGGGCGGCCGCCTCGTACTGCTCGCGCGGCACGTCGAGCAGGGATGCCAGGAAGATGACCATGATGTCGCCCATCACCCAGATGCCGAGGATGACGAGCGAGGGCTTCGACCAGTCGGGGTCGTTGAACCAGAGCGGTCCGTGGATGCCGACGGCTTTCAGAATCTGGTTGACGGGCCCGGTGCCCGGGTTGAACAGGAACACGAATGCGACGACCGATGCGACGGGCGGAACGAGGGCGGGCAGGTAGAAGATCGTTCGCCACACTCCGGATGCGCGCTTGGCCCGCACGAGCAGGCCCGCGATTCCCAAGGCGAAGACGATCTTGATGGGCACGAGGAACACGACGAACCAGAGCGTGTTCAGGGTGGCCACCCACACCTTCGGATCCTGGGTGAACAGGTAGGAGTAGTTGCGCCATCCGATCCACTCCGGGGCGGAGACCAGGTCGTAGCGCGTGAACGAGTAGTAGATCGAGGCGATGAGCGGGTAGACGAAGAAGATCGCCAACCCCGCGACGGCGGGCGCGAGCATGAGCGCGATGGCCAGCGTGCGCCGGCGACGCCCACCACGGCCGCCACCCGCCGCCGAAGCAGCGACTCCCCGGGCAGACGGCCGGGTTCGCAGAGCGGTCGTCATGGGTCAGGGCCCGCTGACCAGGGCGAGCTGGTCGTCGATCTGCTTGTCGACCCCGTCCAGTCCCTTCTGCAGGTCGCTGACGGAGCCGTTCTGGTAGGTGTTCCAGAAGTCCTGGAACGTCTGCTGGTAGCCGGCTCCCAACGGGCTCGGCGGTGTCGTGGCCGAGTGGGGGTTGTCGAGGATGTCGAGGAAGGTCTTGAACTGCTCGCTCACCTGCAGGTCGGGGCTCTTCAGGGCATCGGCCGTTGTCGGTGCGTTCTTGAGGCCGTTGGAGAGCTTGACCACCGCATCCGTGTCGGTGGTGAGGTACTTCAGCAACGCCCAGGCGAGCTCCGGATGCGTGGAGCCCTTCGAGATGCCGGCGATGTTGCCCGTCACATAACCGCCGCCGTACAGGTCGGTGTTCTCGTCGGCGGTGGGGAAGGGCGCAGTGCCGTACTGCAGGTCGGGAGCCTGGTCGTCGATGAAGGCCGTGCGGTACTCGCCGTCGAGGTTCATGGCGACGGTCCCGTTCTGGAAGGCGTTGTCGGCCGAGAACTCCTGCCCGAGCCCCGAAGTGAAGGCGTTGAGCTTGTCGTAGCCGATCGCGTCGACGAAGTCCTTCTGCCACTGGATGAGGCCGTTCCAGCTGCCGGAGGAACCGATGGCGCTCTTGCCGTCGTCCTTCAGCCACTGCGCACCGGCAGCCGGGCCGTAGTGGGCGGCCGAGTTCTCATACCAGCCCATCATCGGATCGAAGCCGAGGGTCTTGATGCTGCCGTCGGGGTTGTACGTGGTCAGCTTCGTCGCCATCTGCTCGAGCTCGCTCAGCGTCTTCGGCGGAGCGGTGTATCCCGCATCCGCGAGAAGGGTCTTGTTGTAGTAGAGCCCGTAGACGTCGGCGAGCACCGGCATCGAGCAGCGCACGCCGTCGAACTCCGTGTAGCTGCGCACGGTGTCGGAGAACTGCGAGAGGTCGACCTTGTCGCGCTTGATGACGTCGGTGAGGTCGCGGAAGGCGCCGGTGGAGCAGAAGTTGCCGACGATGTCGGTGGAGTAGCTCATGCCCAGGTCGACCTTGCTGCCGGTCGCGATGGCCTTCCGCAGCTTCTCGTCGTCCTGCCCCGAGTGCACGTCGACCTTCACGCCCGGGTTCGCCTTCTCGAAGTCGTCGACGACCGACTGGATGACCTTCGCCTCCCGGTCCGAGAAGAAGTGCCAGAACGAGACCGTGCCCGAGAGCTTCGTCGGAGTGCTCTTCTCGAAGCCGGAGCCGCCGGAGTTCGGGCTGCAGCCTGAGAGCGCGAGCGCCGCGCACGCCGCGACGACGGTGATGGCCAGTGCTGCTCGCCGTGATCGGTTCATCTTCGTGTCCTTCGCATCGAGAGGGGGTTTCGTTCCCGGGTGCCCGGGGTCGTTCAGGTGACGAGGGCGTTCACGTCGTCCAGGAGTGCGGCCCGCAACTCGGCTCCGAGCCGGCTGCGTGCCCCGCGGAGCACCGGATGCTCCGAGACGGCGGTGGCGACGACATCGGGTGACCACCGCGTCGTGCGGCGGATCATCGTGCGCACGAGGTCCGCGAGTGCCTCGCCGCCGCCCGCGCCGGTCGGCCCGCCGAGCACGACGAGTCCCGGATCGGCGACGGCGAGCACGGGGACGAGGCCGACGGCGATGCGGCGGGCGAGTTCCGCGAGGGCCTCATTCCTGCGCTCGGCAGCCGCGAGTCGCTCGAAGCGCGCCTCGAGGGTGCGGCCCGCGACGCCGTGGGCCCTCAGCATCCTGCTGATCGCGCGGCCGCCGATGAGGTCCTGCAACTCGACGGCGGCGGGGTCGATGCCCGACGCCGCAGCCGGGATGGGCAGGTAGCCGATCTCACCCGCACCTCCGCCGGAACCGCGCACGATGGCTCCCGCGAGGTCGATCGCCAGGCCCAGGCCGCTCCCCATCCAGAGCAACGCGAAGTCGGTCGTTCCCGCGCCGGCGCCCTGCGTGCGCTCGGCGACGGCGGCCAGGTTCACGTCGTTCTCGATCGTGACCTGCCGATGCAGTGCCGCCTCGAGCGTGCTCCGGATGCGACGTCGCGGCCAGCCGGGCAGCGCCTCGGCGAAGGCGAGTTCATCGGTCCGGGGGTCGATCGCCCCCTGCACGCCGACGAGCAGGTGCCGAACGGAGGACGGATCCACATCCGCAGCTTCGGCAGCCGCCCGGATCGACCACTCGAGGTCGCCCGATGCGGCGCGGGTCGCGGTGTTCTGGCGTGCCGGGCGCTCGACGATGGGGTGTTCCGTGCCCGCCGCATCCACGAGGCTCGCGCGGATGGTGGTCGCCGTCACGTCGACGGCGACGCCATAGCCGCGCTCGAGCCGCGCGGCGTAACTCGCGGCGTTCGGTCCGCGGCCCCCCGAGACCTCGCCGACGGCTCGGATGAGCCCGGCCTGCTCGAGCCGTGCGACGATCTGGGAGGCGGTGGGCTTGGACAGCCCCGAGAGTTCGCCGATGCGATTGCGGGTCAGCACGCCGTGATCGAGCAGCAGCGCCAGCGCTGTCCGGTCGTTGACCGCGCCGAGCCACTGGGGCGTGCCCTGCATCGTCTTGGCGCTCACACCGGCTCCCTCGGTCGACTTGCGAGGCGATGGACGAAACGTAACAGGAAACTTTCTTTTCAGAAAGAGCCCGAAACGCAATCGTTACCGGTGACGGAGCGCTCGTCGGAGGTGGCGGCCCTCGAACGACGGAAGCCCCGGCCATCGGCCGGGGCTTCTACGTGGTGCGCGCTGCGGCCGAGGCATCCGCGTGGATGCCCGAACCGGGCACATGGTGCCCCCGGAGGGATTCGAACCCCCGACCTTCGGTACCGGAAACCGGCGCTCTATCCCCTGAGCTACGGAGGCGCGAGAACGACAATACCCCATCGATCGCACCGCCAGCGCACCGCCGGCGCACCGGCCGGGGTGCTCCCGGGCCGGCCTCAGGGAAGGTGCGAGAGGGCGGCCTGAATGAGTTCCGCGGCGTCGCCCGGCTCGAAGAAGGCGACCGAGCGCGCGGTCAGCCAGTACCCGTTGCTGAACACCTGGGCCTCACCGGTTCCCCCGGACTGCGCGAAGAATCCGTCGACCGCCGGCGGGGTGCCGTAGGTCGGCACGGGTGTGAGCGAGGCGGCAGCGGCGGCGCGCAGCTTCGTCGTGGTCGCCTCGTCGGGCTTGGCCACCGCGATCTCGATGAGGTCGCCGCTGGTCTGGTTGCTCCAGCCGCAGGCGACGCCCTTGATGTCGACGGCCTTGCCGACGTCGCCGCCCGACGGGCTGTAGTCGGGAGCCGTGCCGAAGTTGGGGTTGAACGAGTAGACGTCGTCGGGGGTGAGCAGGGCGTCGCACGCGATGCCGACGGGGGTTCCGGATGCCTCGGGGTCGGCGGTGGGCGTCGGGGATGCCGAGGGCTCGGGCGATGCGCTCGCCGTGCTCGAGGAGCTGCGCGTCGGAGACGGCGAGGGCGTGGTGCCAGGCGTGGTGCATCCGCTGAGCAGGATCGCGGTGAGGGCGGCCGGCAGGGCGACCAGGAGCGGAAGGGAGCGGAGGCGCGGCATGGGCGACACCCTATCAACGCGGGGCAGCGCGCCCCGGGCGGCCCGCCGCACGCCCGGTAGGATGGTCGTTCGTGACTCCGCTCGAACTCTCGCAGGCCCTCTTCGACCAGCTCTCCCTGCTCGTCGAGCGACGCCGCACGGAAACGAGCGGTACCGAGAGCCCCGAGCCGTTCCAGCCCGCGCTCGACGACGTGACCCTGGAGCGCCCCAAGAATCGCGATCACGGCGACTGGGCCTCGAACGTGGCGATGAAGTTCGCCAAGCGCCTCGGCGTGAACCCCCGGGAGTTCGCCGCGGAGCTCGCCGACGGCATCCGCACCGTGCCGGGCATCGCGAGTGTCGAGGTCGCCGGACCGGGGTTCATCAACATCCGACTGGATGCGGCCGCGGCCGGGGCGCTGGCCCGCACGATCGTCGAGGCCGGGCCGCAGTACGGTCGCAGCGACACGCTCGCCGGTCGCCACATCAACCTCGAGTTCGTCTCGGCCAACCCGACGGGCCCGCTGCACATCGGGCACACGCGCTGGGCCGCGCTCGGCGACTCGATCGGCCGCGTCATGCGCGCCGCGGGTGCCGATGTCGCCAACGAGTACTACATCAACGACGCCGGCAACCAGATGGACAACTTCGGGCTCTCGGTGCTCGCGGCCGCCAAGGGCGACCCGACTCCCGAGGGCGGCTATCCCGGCCAGTACATCTCCGACCTCGCCGCGGCCGTGCTGCAGCGCGAGCCGAACCTGCTCGAGCTCGACGACGACATCGCGCTCCACACCGCGCGCGAGATCGCGTACGAGCTGCAGCTCGCCGAGATCACCGCGTCGCTCGCGCGCTTCAACGTGCACTTCGACGTGTGGACGAGCGAGCGCCGCCTGCACGCGAAGGACGAGAACGGCGTCTCGGCCATCGACACCGCCGTGGAGCGCCTGCGCGCCCAGGGCCATGTCTACGACGAGGACGACGCGGTCTGGGTGCGCACGAGGGACTTCGGCGACGACAAGGACCGCGTCATCCGTCGCGGCAACGGCGTCTATACCTACTTCGCCGCGGATGCCGCGTACTACCTCGACAAGGGCGACCGCGGCTTCGAGCACAAGATCTACCTGCTCGGCGCCGACCACCACGGCTACGTGCACCGGCTCAAGGCCCTTGCCGGCGCGGCGGGCGATGACCCCGAGCGCGACGTCGAGGTTCTCATCGGCCAGCTCGTCAGCGTCAACGGCGCCAAGCTCTCCAAGCGCGCCGGCAACATCATCGAACTCGACGACCTGCAGGCGTGGCTCGGAACGGATGCGCTGCGCTACACGCTCGCCCGTTACCCCGCCGATTCCCCGCTCACGATCGACCCCGAGATCCTGCGTCGCCGCACGAACGACAACCCCGTCTTCTACGTGCAGTACGTGCACGCGCGCACCACGGGCGTCGCCCGCAACGCGCTCGCCGCGGGCGTTGACCGCAGCGTCTTCGCTCCTGAACTGCTCGAGCACGAGAGCGAGTCGGCCCTGCTCGGCGCGCTGCAGGAGTTCCCGCGCATCGTCGCCCAGGCTGCCGAACTGCGCGAGCCGCATCGGGTTGCCCGCTACCTCGAGGAGGTGGCCGGTCTCTACCACCGCTGGTACGACACCTGCCGCGTCACGCCGCTCGGGGAGGAGCCCGTCGAAGACGTGCACCGCACCCGGCTCTGGCTGAACGACGCCGCCGGTGTCGTCATCCGCAACGGGCTCGACCTGCTCGGCGTCAGCGCTCCCGAACGGATGTGACATGAGCGCCTTCGCCGGAACGGATGCCGCCGCACCGCCTCGGCGGCGGCGCTGGCCCTGGGTGCTCGGCATCGCGCTCGTGCTCGTCGTCGCCCTCGTCGCGGCGTTCTTCATCGTCGATGCGACGCTGAGGGGAGTGGCCGAGACGCGCGTGCGCGACGAGATCGTGCAGCAGATTCCCGGCGCGTCTGCGGACGAGGTGCACGTGCAGATCGGCGGCGCGAGCGTGATCGCCCAGTACCTCTCCGGCCGGTTCGAGCGCATCGACCTCACCGGCTCCGGGGTGGAGGTCGGCGGCGTGAGCCTGAACGCGAAGGTGCGGGCCGAGGGAGTGCCGGTCGACACGTCGAAGCCCGTCGACACAGTGAAGGGCGTCGTGAACCTCGACGAGAAGGCCGTGAACGCCCTGCTCGCGGCGGCCGGCCGGAACGACACCGTCACGCTGGGAGCCGGCACCGTCACCTACGAGGTGACACGCACCTTCCTCGGCATCCCGCTCACCTTCACCGTCACGGCCGTGCCCACGGCAGCCGGCGACGCCATCACCTTCACTCCGAAGAGCGCCGAGGCCGCCGCAGGGGGAGTCTCCCTCGACGTCTCGAGCCTCGTCGACCAGGTCGTCTCGAGCGAGGGCTTCTCGGTCTGCATCGCCGATTCGCTGCCGCAGGGCGTCAGGCTCGACGACGTCACGGTGACGCCGAAGGCGCTCACGGCGGCCTTCTCCGCGCGCGAGTTCGTGCTGAAGGATGCCGGCACGACCGGCAGCTGCTGAGCGCGTCCGCGGGGCACGGGCGTCGAGCCGGGTCAGCCGGCAAGACCCGCCACGACGTTGACCGTCGCCGCCAGGATGACGGTGCCGAAGAGGTAGGAGACGATGCTCTGGCGTAGGGCCGTCGCCCGGATGTCACGGCTGCTGAGGTTCGTGTCCGAGACCTGGTACGTCATGCCGAGGGTGAAGGCGACGTAGGCGAAGTCGTGGTAGTCCGGCGCCTCGCCTCCGGGGAATTCGATTCCGCCCGGCACGTCGCCGTAGTAGAGGCGCGCGTAACGCAGCGAGAACAGCGTCTGCACCAGCGTCCACGTGGCGCCGATCGTGACGAGTCCGAGAAGCGGGATGCCGTACTGCTCGTCGCGCGTCGAGGAGTTGGCCGCGATCAGGATGATGATGACGATCACCACGCAGACCAGGCTCGCCAGCAGCACGAGCGTTTCGAAGAAGCCGCGGGCGGGATCATCGCGCAGGGCGTGCCTGCGGGTGCCATCGGCGTCCAGGCCGTGACCGACCTGCCAGCTCACCCAGACGAAGACGATGCAGGCGGCGCTCCAGCCGCTCATCAGCCCGAACTGCCACCGCGTGAGGCTGCCCACGATCGCTCCGACGAGGATGCCGATGATCGCCATCGCGTAGATGCGCACCTGGGTGTGGTGGATGATGCGGTGCAGGGCCATGTCGCCATGCTCTCACTGCGGCCACCGCACGGCGCTCGCCACGCGAGGGAGGCTGCGCTGTGTTGACCGCGGGGCGGCGGATTCGTGCGTCGCATCCCGGGCAGGCATAACGATTGACGCATATGGGCGTCACGGATTCGAAGCCCGCTGCGTGCGCTCTGTAGACTGCCGAGTGTTTTCACGCCCCGCCGACGGGGCCACGCGCGGCTTCAGGGGCCAATCCGGGTTCGCTCGCCGCGCAGATCGTCCACTCGTTTCGTTCACAGCGAGGAACCCGTGCCCAGCGCCCCCTCAGCACCCGCGTGGCTCCAGGCCCCGGCCGACGCCAACGCGCTCGCAACCGGCGTGTGGCCGGCATCCGCCGACCGCGACGAGAGCGGCAGGCTGCTGATCGGCGGTGTTCCGGCGACGGCGCTCGCCGGCCGCTACGGCACCCCGCTCTACGTGCTCGACGAGGCCGAGGTGCGCGCGCGGGCCGCGCGGGTGCTCGCCGCGTTCCGCAGCGCGTTCGCCCGCCTCGGCACGGATGCCGTGGTGTACTACGCCGGCAAGGCCTTCCTCAGCACCGACGTGGCGCGCTGGGTGAGTGAGACCGGGCTGAACATCGACGTCTGCAGCGGCGGGGAACTGGCCGTCGCCCTTGCGGCGGGGGTGGATGCCGCGCGGCTCGGCTTCCACGGCAACAACAAGTCGACGGCCGAGATCGAGCGGGCCGTCGCCGCGGGCATCGGCACCATCGTCATCGACAGCCGCATCGAGATCGACCGCATCGCGGAGGCTGCGGAGCGGGCCGGCCGCGTGCAGAACGTGCGCCTCCGGGTCAACAGCGGGGTGCACGCGCACACCCACGAGTTCCTGGCCACGGCTCACGATGACCAGAAGTTCGGCGTTCCCCTCGCCGACGCCGCCGAGTACGTCGCCCTCATCCGCGAACGCGAGAGCCTGCGCTTCCTCGGCCTGCACTGCCATATCGGCTCCCAGATCTTCGACGAGGGAGGCTTCAGCGAATCCGCCTCGCGACTGATCGCCGTGCACGCCGAATTGCTCGCCGGGGGAGAGGTTCCCGAGCTGAACCTCGGCGGCGGCTTCGGCATCGCCTACACGAGCGCCGATGACCCGACACCGATCGAGCAGATCGCGCTCGGAATGGCCGAAGCCGTCGGCGACGCCTGCGAACTGCACGGCATCCCGGTTCCCCGCATCGCGCTGGAACCCGGTCGCTACATCGTCGGCCCCGCCGGCGTGACGCTCTACGAGGTGGGCACCGTCAAACCCGTCGCCGTGGACGGCGGAGTGCGCACCTACGTCAGCGTGGACGGCGGTATGAGCGACAACGCCCGCCCCGCGCTGTACGGCGCCGATTACTCGGCCCGCATCGCCTCGCGCGTCTCGGATGCCCCTCCCGCGCTCGTGCGGGTGGCCGGCAAGCACTGCGAGTCCGGCGACATCGTCGTCGACGCCGACTACCTGCCGGGCGACGTGCGGCCGGGCGACCTGCTGGCCGTCGCGGCCACCGGCGCCTACTGCTTCTCGCTCTCGAGCAACTACAACTACCTGACCCGCCCCGCCGTCGTCGCCGTGCGCGAGGGAACCGCACGCCTTCTCGTGCGGCGCGAGACCGAAGAAGACCTGCTGAGCCGCGACCTCGGCGTCGAGAGGAATGAGCGCGCGTGATCGCCTACCGTTCCCTGCGCGTGGCCCTGCTCGGCGGCGGATCCGTCGGCGCCCAGGTCGCCAGGGCCCTGCTCGAGAACGCCGACGAGTTCGCCAACCGCGTCGGAGCGCGCCTCGAGCTCACGGGCATCGCGGTGCGCGACGTCGACGCTCCCCGCAGCGTGGCGCTGCCGCCGGAGCTGTTCACCACCGACGCCGAGCGGCTCATCCTCGGTGCCGACGTGGTGATCGAGCTCATGGGCGGTATCGAACCCGCCCGCTCCCTCGTGCTGATGGCGCTGGCCTCCGGAGCCGACGTCGTCACCGGCAACAAGGCCCTTCTCGCCACGCACGGCCCCGAACTCTTCGCCGCCGCCGAGCAGGTGGGCGCGCAGCTCTACTACGAGGCCGCGGTCGGGGGTGCCATTCCCATCATCCGGCCACTGCGCGAGAGTCTCGCGGGCGACCGGGTGCGCCGCATCCTCGGCATCGTCAACGGCACCACGAACTACGTGCTCGACCGCATGGACACGCACGGCGAGCCGCTCGCCCAGGTTCTGGCCGAAGCGCAGAGGCTCGGGCTGGCCGAGGCCGACCCCACCGCGGATGTCGACGGCTACGACGCGGCGCAGAAGGCCGCCATCCTCGCGGGGCTCGCCTTCCACATCGACGTTCCCGTCGAGTCCGTGCACCGCGAGGGCATCCGCAGCGTCACCCCCGACCAGATCGCGAGCGCGGCGAAGGCGGGCTACGTCGTCAAGCTGCTCGCCATCTGCGAGCGACTGACCGACGCCGAGAGCGGCGAGGACGGCGTCTCGGTGCGCGTCTATCCCGCGATGGTGCCGCGCGAGCACCCGCTGGCCGCGGTGCGCGGTGCGAACAACGCCGTCTTCGTCGAGGCCGAGCTGGCCGGGAGCCTCATGTTCTACGGCGCCGGAGCGGGCGGCGTCGAGACCAGCTCCGCCGTTCTCGGCGACCTCGTCTCGCTGGCCCGCCGCCACGTCGTCGGCGGCCCGGGGGTCATCCCCTCCAAGCACGCCGATCTGCCGGTGCTGCCGATCGGCCGGGTGCTCACGCGCTACGCCGTCACCCTGCAGGTCAAGGACGAGCCAGGAGTGCTCGCCGCGATCGCGCAGGTCTTCGCCGACCACGGGGTCTCGGTCGAGACGGTCGAGCAGTCCCTCGTTCGACAGGGCGTCGACGGGGCCGTGCTCGTCATCGGAACACATCGGGCGCGCGAGGCCGACCTCGCCGCGACCGTCGAAGCCCTCACCGCCCACCGCGTCGTCGCCCGCGTCGCATCCGTCCTCCGAGTCGAAGGAGCATGATCCACACATGAGCACAAACCAGGCCCGAGCCTCGCGACAGTGGCGCGGGGTGCTGCGCGAATACTCCGACCGCCTCGACGTGACGGATGCCACGCCCGTGGTCACCCTGGGCGAGGGCGGCACGCCGCTCATCCCCGCCGCGGCGCTCTCGGCCCGCACCGGAGCCAACGTGTGGATCAAGTTCGAGGGCATGAACCCCACGGGCTCGTTCAAGGACCGCGGCATGACGATGGCCATCTCGAAGGCCGTCGAGCACGGGGCCCAGGCGGTCATCTGCGCCTCGACCGGCAACACCTCGGCGTCGGCCGCAGCCTACGCGACCCATGCCGGCATCACGGCGGCTGTGCTCGTGCCAGAGGGCAAGATCGCGATGGGCAAGCTCAGCCAGGCCATCGCGCACAACGCCCGCCTGCTGCAGGTGGCCGGCAACTTCGACGACTGCCTCGACATCGCCCGCGAGCTCGCGACGGGTTACCCCGTGCACCTCGTGAACTCCGTGAACAACGACCGCATCGAGGGCCAGAAGACCGCCGCCTTCGAGGTCGTCGAGGTGCTCGAGGAGGCGCCGGACTTCCACCTGCTGCCCGTTGGCAACGCGGGCAACTACACCGCCTACCACCGCGGCTACCGTGAGGAGCTCGCGCGGGGCGTCACCACGAAGCTGCCGCGCATGTTCGGCTTCCAAGCCGCGGGCAGCGCGCCCATCGTGCTCGGCCACGTCGTGACCGACCCCGACACCATCGCGAGCGCCATCCGCATCGGCAAGCCCGCCTCGTGGGAGCTGGCCATCGCCGCCCGGGAGGACAGCGACGGCTACTTCGGCGCGATCGATGACACCCGCATCCTCGAGGCCCACCGCATCCTCTCGGCCGAGGTCGGCATCTTCGTCGAGCCCGCGTCGGCCATCGGCGTGGCGGGGCTGCTCGAGCAGTCGGCAGCCGGCGTGATCCCCGCCGGCGCGACGGTCGTCATCACCGTGACCGGGCACGGGCTGAAGGACCCGCAGTGGGCGCTGCGCACCCCCGACGGATCCGACGTGCAGCCCGAGCGCGTCGGCGCCGACACCGGCGAGGTCGCCGACATGCTCGGACTGGTTCGGGCATGACGGCAGAGCTCCCGGTGAGCCTCGTCGGTCGGCGCGTGCATGTGCGCGTGCCGGCCACGAGTGCGAACCTCGGTCCGGGGTTCGACACGCTCGGCCTCGCGCTCGCCCTGTACGACGACCTGAACGTCGAGGTGATCGATGCGGGCATCGAGGTGAGGGTGCACGGCGTCGGTGCGGGCGAGGTGCCCACGGATGCCTCCCACCTCGTGGTGCGCTCCATCGCGCACACCTTCGCGCGCTACGGCTACGCCCTGCCCGGCCTGCGGCTGGAGGCGACGAACGCCATCCCGCACGGTCGGGGCCTCGGCTCCTCCGGAGCGGCCATCGTCGCCGGAGTCATGGCGGCGACGGGCCTGCTCGCGGGCATCGTCGAGATCGGCGAGAACGACGCCCTCGCGATCGCGACGGAACTCGAGGGCCACCCCGACAACGTGGCCCCCGCGCTGTTCGGCGGTCTCACCATCGCGTGGGTGACGCCCGAGGGGCCCCAGCACAAGAAACTCATGGTTCACCGCGGGGTCTCCCCGGTGGTCTTCGTGCCCGAGCACGTCATGTCGACGGCCCTGGCCCGCAGCCTGCAGCCGCTCTCGGTTCCCCATGAGGATGCGGTCTTCAACGTCTCGCGCTCCGCCCTGCTCGTGGCCGCGCTCATCCAGAGCCCGGAACTGCTCGTGGCGGCCACCGAGGACAAGCTGCACCAGAACTACCGGGCGGCCGCCATGCCCGAGACGAACCGGCTCATCACGGCATTGCGGGCCGAGGGCTTCGCGGCCGTCGTGTCGGGTGCCGGGCCCTCGATCCTCGTTCTCGGCAGCGACCCGAGCCAGCGCCTCGGCGCCGCGGAACTGGTCGCGCGCGAGTCGGAGACGCCGTGGCAGGCGCTGCTGCTCGCGGTCGATTTCAAGGGGGCGACACTGGACTGACCCCTCCTCGGGGTGTCAGATGCACCACGGCGAGGATGGTAGAATCGTGAGTGCACTCGCCGATCAGCACAGCCAATCGGTTTCAGTCAGTGCGATTCCCGGCAATTGTCTGCTTTCACCCGCGCCAGACTCGCGCGTTCCTATCCATCGAATGCGTGAGCGCGCCGGTGACAGAACTCCCTGGAATCTTCCACTTCAGGGGAAGGACCCTATCCAAGTGACAGACGTCATCAACACCGAAACACCCACCGCGAACCGCTCACAGCTGACGGCGATGCGCGTGGCAGAACTGGCCGCACTGGCCACCGAACTCGGCGTGCTCGGCGCGGCGAAGCTGCGTAAGGGAGAGCTGATCGACGCGATCAGCGACGCCCAGGCGCGCGGCGCCGGCGCGACCCCGACGCTCGACGAGCAGGCGCCCGCCGCTCCGACCGATGCCGCAGCTTCTGCGCCGGCCGCCGATGCCGTGAGCGTGCCCACCGAACTGCCTCTCGAGGCCCCGGCCGACGCATCCGTCGAGGCTCCCGCCGCAGCCGAGCCCGCCGCAGCCCAGCCCGCGGCTGACGCCGCCACCGCCGCGCCGATCACGCGCACCCGTGGATCGCGCCGCGTGCAGGTCACGAGCGCCGGATCGCACGTCAACACGAACGGCGGAACCGGACTGGACAGCCTCGTGCCTGCCCTCGACGCCGTGGCCGCCCGCAACAACGGCGAGTCCCGCAAGGCCGACCGCGCAGGCGCCGAGCGCTCCGGAAGCGAGCGCCCCACTACCGAGCGTGCCGACGCGGCGCAGGCGCCCGCATCCGCCGACGAGGAGGCCGGCGACAGCGCCAAGGCAGAGCAGCAGCCCGCAGAACGCCAGCCTCGCGGACGCGGCCGCAACCGCAACCGCGGTGGCGACAAGGGCCAGAACGGCCAGGGCGGCCAGGCTGCCCAGAACGCCCAGAACGGCCAGGCTGCCCAGAACGGCCAGGCTGCCCAGAACGGTCAGTCGGCCCAGAACGACGGCCAGGGCCGCCAGAACAACCAGAACAACCAGAACGCCCAGCAGGGCTCCGGGCAGCAGAACGGCCAGAACGGCCAGAACACGCCCTCGAGTGATGTCGCGGGCGACCAGCGCGCCGATGCCGACGACCGTCAGGGCCAGCAGGGCGAGGGCCGCTCCAACCGCAGCCGCTACCGCGACCGCAAGCGCCGGGGCGGCACGACGCAGGGCGATGACTTCGAGCCCGAGATCATGGACGACGACGTGCTCGTTCCCGTCGCCGGCATCCTCGACGTGCTCGACAACTACGCCTTCGTGCGCACGAGCGGTTACCTTCCGGGACCGAGCGACGTCTACGTCTCGCTCGGCCAGGTGAAGAAGTACAACCTGCGCAAGGGCGACGCCGTCGTCGGCGCCATCCGCCAGCCGCGTGAGAACGACGGCGGCGGCCGCCAGAAGTACAACGCCATCGTCAAGGTCGACTCGATCAACGGCCAGGGCGTCGAGGAGGCGGCGGCTCGCGTCGACTTCCAGAAGCTCACACCGCTCTACCCGCAGGAGCGCCTGCGCCTGGAGACCGAGCCGAACAAGCTCACCCAGCGCATCATCGACCTCGTCTCGCCGATCGGCAAGGGCCAGCGCGGCCTCATCGTCGCCCCGCCCAAGGCGGGCAAGACCATCGTGCTGCAGCAGATCGCCAACGCCATCGCCATCAACAACCCCGAGGTCCACCTCATGGTCGTGCTGGTCGATGAGCGCCCCGAAGAGGTCACCGACATGCAGCGCACGGTGAAGGGCGAGGTCATCGCCTCGACCTTCGACCGGCCGGCCGAAGACCACACGACCGTCGCGGAACTCGCCATCGAGCGGGCCAAGCGCCTCGTCGAGCTCGGCCACGACGTCGTCGTGCTGCTCGACTCGATCACGCGCCTCGGCCGTGCGTACAACCTGGCTGCTCCGGCATCCGGTCGCATCCTCTCTGGCGGCGTCGACGCGTCGGCGCTCTACCCGCCGAAGCGCTTCTTCGGTGCCGCGCGCAACATCGAGAACGGCGGCTCGCTCACCATCCTCGCGACCGCGCTCATCGAGACCGGTTCCAAGATGGACGAGGTCATCTTCGAGGAGTTCAAGGGCACCGGCAACTCCGAGCTGCGCCTCTCGCGCCAGCTCGCCGACAAGCGCATCTTCCCCGCCGTCGACGTGAACGCCTCCGGCACCCGCCGCGAAGAGATGCTCATGAGCGCCGACGAGGTCAAGATCACCTGGAAGCTGCGCCGCGCCCTCGCGGGTCTCGACCAGCAGCAGGCCCTCGACGTGGTGCTCGGTCGCCTCAAGGAGACGCAGTCCAACGTCGAGTTCCTCATGCAGGTCGGCAAGTCGATGCCGCAGGTCGGCAACGGCCACAGCGAGCGCTAGCGCCCGTTCCGTCGGGTCGGGTCGCGACGGCCCGCCTCCGCTGCCTTGCGCCACTTCGGCGGCCGTTGCGCCAGTTCAACTGGCGCAACGGGCCGCGAAGTGGCGCAGAGCGGATGCCGCCGCGGGCTGATGCCGCGACCCGGCCCGCACAGCCGCACGCCGCCAGTACGCTAGCCACAGGAGTTCTCACCATGTTCGAGTCGGTCAAGGTGCTTCTCGACGAGCACGCAGCACTGCAGGAGCAGCTCGCGGACCCCGCTGTGCACGCGGATGCCGCCCGGGCGAAGAAGATCAACCGGCGCTACGCGGAGCTCTCGCGCATCGTCGCGGCGAACACCGCCTGGCAGCAGGCCGGCGACGACCTCGCCGCCGCGCGCGAGCTCGCCAAGGAGGACGAGGCCTTCGCCGAAGAGGTGCCGGCGCTCGAGGAGCAGCTCGCCTCCACCCAGGAGAAGCTGCGGCGCCTGCTCATCCCGCGCGACCCGGATGACGGCCGCGACGTGATCATGGAGATCAAGGGCGGCGAAGGCGGGGCGGAGAGTGCGCTCTTCGCCGCAGACCTGCTGCGCATGTACCTGCACTACGCGGAGTCCAAGGGCTGGAAGACGGAGTTGCTCGAGCGCACCGAGAGCGACCTCGGCGGCTACAAGGACGTTCAGGTGGCCATCAAGTCCAACGCGACCGATCCGGCGCAGGGCGTGTGGGCGCACCTGAAGTACGAGGGCGGCGTGCACCGCGTGCAGCGGGTGCCGGCAACCGAGTCGCAGGGACGCATCCACACCTCGACGACCGGCGTCCTCGTCTTCCCCGAGGTCGACGAGCCCGAAGAGGTCGACATCAACCCGAACGACCTCAAGATCGATGTCTTCCGCTCCTCCGGCCCCGGCGGCCAGTCGGTGAACACGACCGACTCGGCCGTGCGCATCACCCACCTTCCGACCGGCATCGTCGTCTCGATGCAGAACGAGAAGAGCCAGCTGCAGAACCGTGAGGCCGGCATGCGCGTGCTGCGCGCCCGGCTGCTCGCGCGCCAGCAGGAGGAGGCCGCTGCCGTGGCCTCGGATGCCCGCAAGAGCCAGATCCGCACGATGGACCGCTCGGAGCGCATCCGCACCTACAACTTCCCCGAGAACCGCATCGCCGATCACCGCACCGGCTACAAGGCGTACAACCTCGACCAGGTCATGAACGGAGCGCTCGAGCCCATCATCGACTCGGCGATCCAGGCCGACGAAGAGGCCCGCCTGGCCGACATCGGCGACCAGGGCTGAGCCCTCCCGGTCGGTCCGCGGCGCTCAGTCCTCGTGCACGACGTTGCGCGCCGTCTCCGTCACGTCGTCGGTCGCCCGCTGCGTGATGGCCGGAACGCCGAGCAGCAGCGAGTGCGGCGCGCAGCCCTTCGTCACCACGGCATTGGCGCCGACCGTCGACCAGGCGCCCAGTGTGATGTCGCCGAGCACCTTCGCGCCGGCGCCGACGGTCACGCCGTCTTCGAGCGTCGGATGCCGCTTCTCGCCCCGGCGGTGGGTGTGGCTCTTCCCACCGAGCGTGACGCCGTGGTACAGCATCACGTCGTCGCCGAGCACGGCGGTCTCGCCGATGACGACGCCTATGCCGTGGTCGATGAACAGCCGCCGCCCGATCCGGGCGCCCGGGTGGATCTCGACCCCCGTGAGGAAGCGGAGCAGCTGCGAGAGCAGGCGCGCGGGCAGGTGCCAGCCGCCGACCCACAGCCGGTGGGCGAGACGGTACCCCCACACCGCGTGCACGCCGGAGTAGGCCAGTGCGACCTCCACCGCCGACCGCGCCGCCGGGTCGTGCGATCTCGCCGTCGCGATGTCTTCACGCAGCGCGACGAAGAAGCTCATGGCCCCAGCCTACGAGCCGCGCACGGATGCGGGCGCCACGCCGCATCCCTCAGTCGAGCAGCCCCTCGAAGAGCACGGTGGAGAGGTAGCGCTCGCCGTAGCTCGCGACGATGACCACGATGGTCTTCCCCGCGTTCTCGGGCCGCTGAGCGAGCTCGACGGCGGCCGTCACCGTCGCGCCGGAACTGATGCCGGCGAGGATGCCCTCCTCTTGCGCCAGGCGGCGGGCCATCGCGACCGACTGGTCGATGTTCACGTCGATGATCTCGTCGTAGACCTCGCGGTCCAGGATCGCGGGCACGAAGTTGGCCCCGATGCCCTGGATCTTGTGCGGCCCGGGGGCGCCGCCGTTCAGGATCGGCGATTCCGCCGGTTCGACGCCCACAATGAGCACTTCGGGCTTGCGCTGCCTGAGCACCTGACCGGTGCCGGTCAGCGTTCCGCCGGTGCCGATGCCCGAGACGAAGATGTCGACGTCGCCGTCGGTGTCCTCCCAGACCTCCACGGCGGTCGTGCGGCGGTGGATCTCGGGGTTCGCGGCGTTCTCGAACTGGCGCGCGAGCACGGCGCCCGGCGTCTCGGCCACGATCTGCTCGGCCCGCTGAACGGCGCCGCGCATGCCCTCCGAGCCCGGCGTGAGCACGAGCTCGGCCCCGTACGCCCGCAGCAGTGCGCGTCGCTCGGTGCTCATGGTCTCGGGCATCGCGAGCACGACGCGGTATCCGCGCGCCGCCCCCACCATGGCCAGCGCGATCCCGGTGTTGCCGCTGGTTCCCTCGACGATCGTTCCGCCGGGCTTCAGCTCACCGGATGCCTCGGCAGCATCCACGATCGCCACACCCAGTCGGTCCTTCACGCTCGCCGACGGATTGTAGAACTCGAGCTTCGCCAGCACGGTGGCGCCGGCGCCGTCGGTGACCCGGTTCAGGCGCACGAGGGGAGTACGACCGACGACGTCGGTGATGCTGGCGTAGATCTGCGGCATGGGAAGGCCCTTCGAGAGGCGAGCGTCGGGGAGAGTCTCGGACAGCGATCAGCCTAGGGCCGAGGGCCCGGGAACGCCCGCTCTCACAGGCGAGTACGTTACATTCCCTCACGTGAATATGCCGCAGGGTGAAACGCCCCTCTCGCTCGTGAGAACGGATGCCGTCGCTCGGCTCGCCGCGGCCGGCATCGCCTCGGCCGACGTCGACGCGGAGTTGCTCATCGGCCACGTGCTCGGACTCAGCAGGGGAGCAGTGCAGGCGCGCATCGTCATGGGCGCCGTCGCGTCGGCCGAACAGGCGGAGGGCATCCTCGCGCTCGTCGATCGACGGGCGGCCCGCGAGCCGCTGCAGCACATCACCGGCCGCGCCCCCTTCCGCGGCCTCGAGTTGCACGTCGGTCCCGGCGTCTTCGTGCCGCGCCCCGAGACGGAGCTTCTCGCGCAGCTGGCCATCGACGCGCTGCGCGCCGACGGTAAGCCGGAGCCGATCGCGGTCGACCTCGGCACCGGCAGCGGTGCGATCGCCCTCGCGCTCGCGACCGAGGTGCCGCACGCCCGGGTCTTCGCCGTCGAACTCTCGCCGGAGGCTCACGCATGGGCCGCACGCAATGTCGCCGAGTTCGGGGGCGGGAACACCACTCTCGTCCTGGGCGACCTCGGCGAGGCGTTTCCGGAGCTCGACGGCACGGTGAGCGTCGTGGCGTCCAATCCGCCCTACGTGCCTGCGGACGCGGTCCCCGAGGACCCGGAGGTCGCCCGCCACGATCCCGCCCTCGCGTTGTACGGCGGTCCGAGCGGACTCGACGTGATCACCGCCCTCGCCGACACGGCCTGGCGGCTGCTGCGCGCCGGTGGACTGCTCGTGATCGAGCACGCGGAACACCAGTCCGGGCCTCTCGCCGACCTGCTGCGGGCCCGCGGCTGGCACGCGATCGCCCACCACGCCGATCTGACCGGTCGCGACCGCGCCACGAGCGCCGTGCGCTGAGTCAGCCCTTGCCCGCGGCCTGCTTCTCCGCTTCCCGCTTGGCCGCTTCCGCCTCGCGCTTGGCCGCCTCCCGTTCACGCTCGCGCACCTTCTTGATCGCCTCGCGCTCGCGCTTGAGCGCCTCGCGCAGTCGCCCCTCGACCTCGCGTCGTGCCTTGGCCGCCTCGCGCACCGCCTTGTCGCGCGGAATCTCGAGGTCGGCCGGTTCGGAGGGCGACGGATCGGCGCCGGCCCTGCCGGCATCCCGTTGCGCGACATGGAACGCGACACCGTCCAGGATGCGGCCCAGTCCGAAGGCGAAGTCGTCGTGCCCGTCGTTCGGGTCGCCGGTGTAGGCGCCACCCGACACGATGGGGCTGAGGTGCGGGAAACGCTCGGGCGTCACCAACGCGGCCAGTGCGGCCGACTGTGCGGCGAAGTCGACCTCGCCGCCGCTGGGGCGGGTGCGGCTCATGTCGCGCTCGATGCCCGACATGGCACGGATGTAACTCGACAGCAGCAGGAGGGTCGAGATCTTCTCGTTCGCACTCAGCGGCAGCGCCTCGAGTTCGCCCAGCATCCAATCCGCCATGAGCAGCGTGTTGGGAGTCATCGGAACCCCCGAGGTCGGGATGTCGTTGAGCCAGGGATGCGCGCGGTACACCTGCCGGGCGGCGAGCGCCCAGCGCGTCACGCCCTCGCGCCACCCGGTCGATGAACCCTCCGCCGGCACCGGGACCTCCGATGCGGCATCCTGCATGAGCACGAGCAGGTCGTCCTTGCTCGTCACGTAGCGGTAGAGCGACATCGTCGTGTACCCGAGCGCGCCGGCCACGCGCGCCATCGACACCGCGGCGAGGCCTTCCGCGTCGGCGATCTCGATGGCGACCTCGACGATGCGTTCGATCGTGAGTTCGCGCTTGGGTCCCCGCTGCGGGTTCTCGGCGATTCCCCAGGCAATGCTCACGCCGCGGGGGAGGAGGTCCTCCGGTTCCGCCATGGCTGTCCTCCAGATGGCTGACGGCGTTCTTGACACGGACGCCGAAACTGTGTATCACTTAAACACCGTATACGTCATACACAGAATGTACGTCGTACACGAACTTTGACCACCATACACAGGAAGGACGATCGACATGACGGAATTCGCCATCGACGTTCGCGGGGTGCGCAAGAGCTATGGCGACTCCGTGGTGCTCGACGGAGTCGACCTGCGCGTTCGCCGCGGCAGCGTCTTCGCGCTGCTCGGACCCAACGGGGCCGGCAAGACGACTCTCATCAACATCCTCTCGACCCTCACCCGGCTCGACGGGGGAGAGGCCTTCGTCGCGGGATGCGACGTCTCGGCCGATCCCGACGGCGTGCGCGAGGCCATCTGCGTCACCGGCCAGTACGCGGCCGTCGACGCGGTCCTCACCGGGGAGGAGAACCTGCGGATGCTCGCGCGCCTCTCGGGGTTCGGAGCCGCCGCCGCTGCCGAGCGCGCACGGGAACTTCTGGCCGCGTTCGACCTGGGCGACGCGGCGGGCAAGCGGGTGAAGGACTACTCAGGCGGCATGCAGCGCCGGCTCGACATCGCGCTGGGACTCGTGGCCTGGCCCCCCGTCATCTTCCTCGACGAACCCACGACGGGCCTGGACACCCGCAGCCGTCAGGCGCTGTGGGCCATGATCCTCGACCTGGCGGCTGCCGGGACCACCGTGCTGCTCACGACCCAGTACCTCGAGGAGGCCGACGCGCTCGCCGAGCGCATCGCCGTGCTCGACAACGGGCGCATCGTCGCGGAGGGCACCCCCGCACAGCTGAAGTCACGTGTCGGCGGCGACGTCGTGGAGCTGCGCTCCGCCGACGACACCGTCATCCGCGAGGCGCCGACCGACGGAACGCTCGCGGGCCTGCGCGTCGTGCTCGACGCGCTCAGCGCCGAAGGGGTTCCCGTCGGCACCTCCGTCGTCGTGCGCAAGCCGAGCATGGACGACGTCTTCCTCGCCCTGACTGGGCACTCCACCACCGAAGAGGAGATCGCAGCATGAGCACGACAACTCTCGCCCTGCCGGTCGGCGCCATCCGGCGCGCGAGCCGGCGCCCCGCCCGACTGACCACGACAGCCGTCATGATCACGCGCAGCCTGCGCCACACCGTTCGCAACGTCGACGCCCTCGTCATGGCGATCGTGCTGCCCACGATGCTCATGCTGCTGTTCACCTTCGTGTTCGGCAACGCCATCGAGCCCGGCGGAAACTACGTGAACTACGTGGTTCCCGGCATCATCCTGCTCTGCGCGGGTTTCGGCGCGTCCTCGACCGCCGTCGACGTGGCGGAGGACATGACGAACGGCATCATCGAGCGCTTCCGCACCATGCCGCTGCGGGCCATGAGCGTGCTGACCGGGCACGTGGTGGCGAGCCTCGTGCGCAACCTCGGCGCCACCGCGGTCGTCATCGCCGTGGCGCTCGCCCTCGGCTTCCGCCCCCGCGCGGATGTCGTGGCCTGGCTCGGAGCGCTCGGCGTGATCGCCCTGTTCATCCTCGCCATCACCTGGCTCTACGCCGCGATCGGCCTCGCCGCCCGCACCGTGGAGGCGGCGAGCGGCTACGGCTTCGCCCTGCTGTTCCTGCCCTACCTCTCGAGCGCCTTCGTGCCGACGGACACGATGCCCACCTGGCTGCGCTGGATCGCGGAAAACCAGCCCATCACTCCCATCATCGAGACGATCCGGGGCCTGCTCACGGGCACGGACACCGGGGCCAGCCCGTTCTGGGCGATCGGCTGGTCCCTGCTCATCATCGTGGCCGCCTATGTGTGGGGCGTCTGGCTGTTCGGCAGGCGAGCGGGCTCGCGCTGAGAACGGCCGGGTTCAGTCCTCGTCGTCGGCGAAGGACTGTACGGCCCGAACGAGCTCATCGGTATTGAAGCCGCCGTCGGGGGTGCGCACCAGATGGAAGGTGCGCATCCCCGCTTCGCCCGCCCCCCGGATGTTGGCGGCCGAATCGTCGACGAAGAAGGCGTCCTCCGGGCGCACGCCGAATCGACCCATGGCCCGGGTGTAGATGCGGCGCTCGGGCTTCCGCGCGCCGAGCACGGCCGAGATCAGGTCGTTGGTCCCCACGAGCTCTGCGACGTCGGGGGCGAGGGTCGGGAGCGCATCCTTGAAGATGATCGGGTTGTTCGAGAGCAGCGAAGCGGTGCCGAGCCGCGATGCGAGGGCGAGCGCCGCGACCGCCCCGTCGATGCGCGTCATGGCGGCGCTGCGGGCCTCGCACCACTGCTCGAAGCTCAGCGATGCTCCGGTCACGTCGTTGAACGCGGCGAGGTACTCCTCGGTCGTCGCGATCTCGCCGGCCTCGGCCGAGCGCTCGTAGCCGCCCGCCCACCAGGTGTCGGCGAGGTGGTACTGGCTGACGCCGGTGAGCTCCGAGAGCCGCGGAAGCCGTTTGCGGAAGTCGTAGTCGTACAGCGTCTTGTCACAGTCGAAGAAGAAGACGCGTCGGCTCATCACCCCAGTATCCCGCCTGCGCCGAGCGGCGTGTCAGGAGCCTTCAGGGTGGGCGACCTAGAATTGGGGCCGATGCCTGCACGCACCTTCGATCTCTCGGTCGAATCCGACCTGCTCACCGGGATGAGGCTCGCACGCGCCGCGATCGGCCGGGGCGAGCTCGTCGTTCTGCCGACCGACACCGTCTACGGTGTCGCAGCCGACGCCTTCACGCCCGCGGCCGTGCAGCGGCTGCTCGACGCGAAAGGGCGCGGCCGAACCTCGCCGCCCCCGGTGCTGATCCCGGGCATCCCGACGCTCGACGCACTCGCCAGCGACGTGCCTGCGCTGGTGCGCGATCTCGTCGAGGCCTTCTGGCCGGGCGGGCTCACGGTCATCGTGCGTTCCCAGCCCTCGCTTCAGTGGGACCTCGGCGAGACGCGGGGCACCGTCGCGCTGCGCATGCCGGCCGACAGGTTCGCCCTCGAGCTGCTGAGCGAGACGGGGCCGCTCGCGGTGTCCTCCGCCAACCTCACCGGGCATCCGTCGGCGCTCACGGCGGCGGATGCCGTGGCGATGCTCGGCGAGAGCGTCTCGGTCTACCTCGACGGGGGAGCGGCAGGGCAGGGCTATGGCACGAGCGGCGTGCCGACGGCCGCAGCCGGCTCGACCATCGTCGACGCGACCGACCTGCACGGGGCGGAGGGCCTGCTGCGCATCGTGCGCCAGGGCGTGATCGGGCGCGACGAGATCCACCGGGTCGCCGGCGACCTGCTCGCGCCCGCCGGTTCGGGGGTGCCATCGCCGTGACCCTCTTCGTCGTGCTCGCGTTCATCGCCGCGATCGTCACCTTCGGGCTCTCGATCGTCGTCCACAAGCTCAGCCTGCGCTATCGCCTCTACCCCAAGATCCGGGAACGCGACGTGCACACCACTCCGACTCCGCGCCTCGGCGGCATCGCGATGTTCATCGGCATCCTCGTCGCCCTCTGCACCGCATGGGCGTTCTCGGCGCAGTTCCCGCTGCTGCGGATCATCTTCAACGATCCGCAGCAGATCTTCGCCATCCTCGGAGCCGCCCTGCTCATCGTGCTCATCGGCGTCGCCGACGACATCTGGGACCTCGACTGGATGACCAAGCTCGCGGGCCAGTTCATCGCGGCGGGGCTCGTCGCCTGGAAGGGCGTTCAGATCTACTCGCTGCCCGTCGGGGGATTCACGACCGTGGGATCCTCATGGATGAGCGTGATCATCACCGTGCTCGCGATCGTGCTCGTCATGAACGCCATCAACTTCATCGACGGGCTGGACGGCCTCGTCGCGGGCGTCGCCCTCATCGCGAACGGCGTCTTCTTCCTCTACACCTACCTGCTCGTTCAGCAGACCTCCCCGACGAACTACTTCAACCTGGCCTCGCTCATCGCCGCGCTCGTCGTGGGTGCCTGCGCCGGCTTCCTGCCCCTGAACTGGCATCCGGCACGGTTGTTCATGGGGGATGCCGGCGCACTGCTCGTCGGCCTGCTCATGGCCACCTCCGCCATCGCGGTGACCGGACAGATCGACCCGCAGTCCATCAGCAACTCCCAGCTGCTTCCCGCCTTCCTGCCGATCCTGCTGCCCTTCGGGGTGCTCGTGATCCCGCTGCTGGATTTCGGGCTGGCCGTCGTGCGCCGCCTGCGCGCGGGGAAGTCGCCCTTCAGCGCCGACCGCCAGCACCTGCATCACCGCCTGCTCGACATGGGCCACTCGCACCTGCACGCGGTGCTGCTGTTCTACGGCTGGACGGCGGTGGTCTCCATCGGCTGCCTGCTCTACTTCGTGCTGCCGCTCTACTTCAACGTCATGACGTGGTGGGCGACCATCTTCCTCGTCGTCGGTTTCTTCGTCTGCACCGCTCTCACCCTCGCGCCGCTGAGCCGGCGCAAGGCCATCGAGGCGGTCAGCCAGTCCACCGAGCCGGATGCTCCCGGCGCGACCGACTCGGCCGTGCTCGACCCGCTCGATGAGGCATCCGAGGGCGTCATCGACCTCGACGACGACGGCATCCCCGACGACTACGACGTGGCAGCGCGCCTCGACACCAGGAGACCCTCATGAGCACCGCCCCCGCCTCGCCGACGCCGACCTCGAATCCGTTGCTGCGCCGCGCACTCATCTGGAGCGCACTTCTCGCGCTCGTGATCATGGTCGTCGGGGGCGTCGTCGGTTTCCTCGTGGCCGGGTGGTCCGGGGTGGCCAGCGCCCTCGCGGGTACGGCCATGGCGGTCATCTTCATGGGCATCACGGCAGGCAGCATCCTGCTGGCCAACCGCTTCGCGGGATCGGATATGTTCGTCGGCGCGTTCTTCGGCATCGTGATGGGCGGCTGGCTGCTGAAGCTCGTGCTCTTCGTCGTGCTCGTGCTCGTGCTGCGGGGCGCGCCCTGGATTCAGCCGATGGTGCTCTTCCTCAGCGTCGTGGCAGGCGTCATCGGATCCCTCGCCGTCGACGTCATCGTCGTCACGACTTCCCGGATGCCGTACGCGAGCGACGCTGTGCTTCCCGGCTCCCGTGCCGGCGGATCGCGTACTGACACCGAGGAATAAGGTATCGGCGCCCTCTGATTCGGTTGGCGTGCGTTCTCTTGCTAGAGTTGTCGAAGTTTCCCCGGATCGTCCGCGCGCAGTGTCGGCACGCATCGGTCCGAATCCCGTTTCGCTCGTCGCCGTGAGAGCATGCTCCACGCCCCGAACAGGAGATAGCGCTGCTAGCTAACGCTGTGAACCTGCTGGTTCAAACCTCAACCGACGATGGCGGCTTCCACGCTCCTTCGATCCTGGAGTTCTTCCCGGATATCGTGCTCTTCGAGGGCACCCCGTTCGCGATCAACCGCATCATGCTGGTGCGCTTCGTCGCCGTGATCGCCCTGCTGCTCATCTTCTGGCTCGGCACCCGCCGCATGAAGGTCGTTCCCGGTCGTTTCCAGAGCCTCGTCGAGATGGGCCTGGACCTCGTCCGCGTGAACATCGCCGAAGACCTGCTCGGCCGCAAGGACGCCCGCCGCTTCCTGCCGATCCTCACGACGATCTTCTTCATGGTGCTGTTCATGAACATCACCGGCATCATTCCCGGCCTGAACATCGCCGGAACCAGCGTCATCGGCGTTCCGCTCGTGCTGGCAGCCGTCTCGTACATCACGTTCATCTACGCCGGAATCAAGAAGAGCCCCGCCAAGTTCTTCAAGAACTCGCTCTTCCCGGCCGGCGTGCCGTGGCCGGTGTACTTCATCGTCACTCCGATCGAGTTCATCTCGACCTTCATCATCCGGCCGGTCACGCTCACGCTCCGACTGCTCATGAACATGATCGTCGGCCACCTGCTGCTCGTGCTGTTCTTCTCGGCGACCTCGTTCTTCCTCTTCACCGCAGGCGGCTTCTGGTCAGTGCTGTCGGTGGGAAGCTTCGCCTTCGGATTCGCCTTCACGCTCTTCGAGATCCTCGTCGCCGTGCTCCAGGCCTACGTCTTCGCCCTGCTCACCGCTGTCTACATTCAGCTGGCCGTGGCCGAAGAGCACTAAAACCCCCTGACTCGGGCACACCGCCCGGACACCACCCAAGGAAAGGTAACAACGTGGACGCAACCACCGTTCTCGCGGACATCAGCGGATCGATCGCGACGGTCGGCTACGGCCTCGCCGCCATCGGCCCCGCCATCGGCGTCGGCATCGTCGTCGGCAAGACGATCGAGGGTGTGGCTCGCCAGCCCGAGCTCGCCGGCCGCCTGCAGGTGCTGATGTGGATCGGCATCGCATTCACCGAGGCGCTCGCCTTCGTCGGCATCGCAACCGGCTTCATCTTCGGCTTCTAAGCCGCGCAACCCGCCATTCAAGGAGGCAACGTGCTTCACGCACTGCTGAGTGCCGCGGCCGAGTCCGAAGAGGCTCCGAGCCCGCTGCTCCCCGAGGTGTACGACCTGTTCTGGTCGTTCGTGTGCTTCGTCATCATCCTGATCTTCTTCTGGCGCTACGCACTGCCGCGCCTGCAGAAGATGCTCGATGAGCGTGGCGAGGCGATCGAGGGCAACATCGCGAAGGCCGACGAGGCCCAGCGAAAGGCCGAGGCCGCGCTCGAGGAGTACACCGCTCAGCTCGCCGACGCACGCGCGGAGGCCGGCCAGATTCGCGAGTCCGCTCGTGAGGACGGCAAGCGCATCGTCGCAGAGGCGAAGGATGCCGCCACCGTCGAGTCCGCTCGTATCGCCGCGGCGGCTCAGTCGCAGATCGAGGCCGAGCGCCAGGCGGCCGCCGTGTCGCTGCGCGGCGAGGTCGGCACGCTGGCCATCGACCTGGCCTCCGGCGTCATCGGCGAGAGCCTCAGCGACGACAAGCGTGCCACCGCCATCGTGGACCGCTTCCTCGCAGAACTCGAGGCCGGCGAGACCACCTCGAGCGGAAAGAAGTAGCCGCAATGGGTTCAGCGACCAGCCAGGCCCTCGCGACGGTGCGTTCAGCACTGCTCGCGCAGGGCGTGAGCGACCTGGCGAGTGGCCAGGCACTGCTCGGGGCCGGCCGCGTCGTCGGGGGCTCCCAGCAGCTCGCGCACGCGATCGCCGATCCCGGTGCGGACCCCGAGACCAAGGCGAGCCTGATCACGGCGGTCTTCTCCTCGACCGTCACGCCGGCGGCGCTCGCGTTGCTCCAGGAGATCGGCCGGCAGCGCTGGTCGCGTGCCGCCGACGTGCTCGTGGGCATCGAGGAGATCGGCCTCCGGGTCATCGCCGCTTCGGCGCCGGCCGAGGTCTCGGTCGACGACGAGCTGTTCTCGATCGCACGCACGGTTTCCGAGAACTCCGAACTCGAGCTCGCGCTCTCCTCGAAGCTCGGTGACAACGCGGGCAAGGTCACGTTGCTGCAGAAGCTGCTCGGCGGCCGGGCCTCCGAGCAGACCCTGGCGATCCTCGCTCACCTCGTGCAGCAGCCTCGCGGGCGCCGCATGGGCGAACTGCTGCGTCACGCCGCATCCGTCGTCGCCGACGAGGCCGGCTACGGTGTCGCGGTCGTCACGTCGGCTGTGCCTCTTCCCGAGGCCCAGGTGCAACGTCTCGCCAGCAGCCTCACGGCGAAGTATCGTCGCAATATCCGCATCAACCAGGTCGTCGACCCCACCCTCATCGGAGGCCTGCGCGTGCAGGTCGGCGATGACGTGATCGACGGCAGCATCGCGAAGCGCCTCGGCGACCTTCGCCTCCAGCTCGCCGGCTGACGCCGGGCAGAATCGATAAAGCAACCCTGTACAGCCCGTACAGAAAAGGGAAGATCATGGCAGAACTCACCATCAGCCCCGATGAGATTCGGGATGCGCTGAAGGACTTCGTCAGGGACTACGAGCCCGGCGCCGCCACGGCGACGGAAGTGGGCCACGTGACCAACGCCGGCGACGGCATCGCGCACGTCGAGGGCCTGCCCTCCGTCATGGCGAACGAGCTCATCCGCTTCGCGGACGGAACCCTGGGCCTCGCGCTGAACCTCGAGGAGGACCAGATCGGTGTCGTCGTGCTCGGCGAGTTCGCCGGCATCGAGGAGGGCATGGAGGTCACCCGCACGGGCGAGGTGCTCTCGGTGCCCGTCGGCGACGGCTACCTCGGCCGCGTGGTCGACCCGCTCGGCAACCCGATCGACGGACTCGGCGACGTCGCGAGCGAGGCGCGTCGTGCCCTCGAACTGCAGGCGCCCGGCGTGATGCAGCGCAAGAGCGTGCACGAGCCGCTCCAGACCGGCATCAAGGCCATCGACGCCATGATCCCGATCGGCCGCGGCCAGCGTCAGCTGATCATCGGCGACCGCCAGACGGGCAAGACCGCCATCGCGATCGACACGATCATCAACCAGAAGGCGAACTGGGACTCCGGCGACGTCAACAAGCAGGTGCGCTGCATCTACGTGGCGATCGGCCAGAAGGGCTCGACGATCGCCTCCGTCAAGGGTGCGCTCGAGGACGCCGGGGCGATGGAGTACACCACCATCGTCGCGGCGCCGGCATCCGACCCCGCCGGCTTCAAGTACCTCGCCCCGTACACCGGCTCGGCCATCGGACAGCACTGGATGTACAGCGGCAAGCACGTCCTGATCATCTTCGACGACCTCTCCAAGCAGGCAGAGGCCTACCGAGCCGTTTCGCTGCTGCTGCGCCGCCCGCCGGGCCGCGAGGCATACCCCGGCGACGTGTTCTACCTGCACTCGCGTCTGCTCGAGCGTTGCGCCAAGCTCTCCGACGAGCTCGGTGCCGGTTCGATGACGGGCCTGCCCATCATCGAGACCAAGGCCAACGACGTGTCGGCCTACATCCCGACCAACGTGATCTCGATCACCGACGGCCAGATCTTCCTGCAGTCCGACCTGTTCAACGCCAACCAGCGCCCCGCCGTCGACGTGGGAATCTCGGTCTCGCGCGTGGGTGGCGACGCCCAGGTCAAGTCGATCAAGAAGGTCTCGGGAACGCTCAAGCTCGAGCTCGCCCAGTACCGCTCGCTCGAGGCGTTCGCCATGTTCGCCTCCGACCTCGACGCGGCCAGCCGTCGTCAGCTCGCTCGCGGCGCCCGCCTCACCGAGCTGCTCAAGCAGCCGCAGTACTCGCCGTTCCCGGTCGAGGAGCAGGTCGTCTCGATCTGGGCAGGCACCAACGGCAAGCTCGACGAGGTTCCTGTGGAGGACATCCTGCGCTTCGAGCGCGAGCTGCTGGACTACCTCGGCCGCAACACCGAGGTGCTCACGACGCTCCGTGACACCAACGTGCTCAGCGATGAGGTCGTCGCCGAGCTCGAGCGCTCGGTGGATGCCTTCAAGCTCGAGTTCCAGACGGGCGAGGGCAAGCCGCTCGCATCCGTGGGCAGCGAGAAGTTCGAGGCCATCGCCGAAGACGACGTCAACCAGGAGCAGATCGTCAAGACGCGCCGCTAGGCGCGCCTCGACATCGACGGCCTCGAGAACACAGGAGAGACATGGGAGCCCAGCTTCGGGTCTACCGGCAGAAGATCCGCTCTGCCCAGACGACCAAGAAGATCACCCGTGCCATGGAGCTGATCAGCGCATCACGCATCCAGAAGGCGCAGGCACGCGTCGCCGCGTCGACGCCGTATTCACGGGCGATCACCCGCGCCGTCTCGGCGGTGGCCACGTACTCGAACGTCGAGCACGTGCTGACCACCGAGCCCGAGAAGATCGAGCGGGCAGCCGTTCTCATCTTCACCTCCGACCGCGGACTCGCGGGCGCGTTCAACTCCCAGGTGCTGCGCGAGGCCGAGCAGCTCGCCGAGCTGCTGCGCAGCCAGGGCAAGGAGGTCGTCTACTTCCTCGTCGGGCGCAAGGCCGTCGGCTACTTCTCGTTCCGGCGCCGCGCGTCGGAGCGCCAGTGGATCGGCGGGACCGACAATCCCGACATCGACACGGCGAAGGAGATCGGCGACGCCCTGCTCGAGGCCTTCCTTCGCGACGCGGAGGACGGCGGGGTCGATGAGATCCACGTAATCTACAACCGCTTCGTCTCGATGATCAGCCAGGTGCCCCAGGTCGTGCGACTGCTTCCCCTCGAGGTCGTCGAAGGCGTGGAAGAGCCCGAGGGCAACGTCGTGCTGCCGCTCTACGAGTTCGAGCCCGACGTCGCGACCGTGCTCGACGCCCTCCTGCCCGTCTACATCGAGAGCCGCATCTTCAACGCGATGCTGCAGTCCGCTGCCGCCAAGCACGCGGCGACGCAGAAGGCGATGAAGGCGGCCACCGACAACGCCGACAAACTCATCACGGATTACACGCGGTTGGCCAACGAGGCCCGCCAGTCCGAGATCACGCAGCAGATCTCCGAGATCGTGGGTGGAGCCGACGCGCTCGCCTCCGCCTCCTAGTCACAGATTCGTACCCAGAAGGAAGAGACACATGACTGACACCGCCATCGCGCCAGTCCAGAACGAGGCGCCCACGGGCGTCGGGCGCGTTGCACGCGTCACCGGTCCCGTCGTCGACATCGAGTTCCCGCACGACTCCATCCCCGAGATCTACAACGCCCTCAAGACGACGATCACGATCGGCGACGAGGCCGCCGAGATCACGCTCGAGGTCGCCCAGCACCTCGGTGACGACCTCGTGCGCGCCATCGCGCTGAAGCCGACCGACGGCCTGGTTCGCGGCCAGGAGGTCACCGACACGGGCGCCCCCATCTCGGTGCCCGTCGGCGACGTGACCAAGGGCAAGGTCTTCAACGTCATCGGCGAGGTCCTGAACGGCGAGCCGGGCGAGACCATCGAGATCACCGAGCGGTGGCCAATCCACCGCAAGCCCCCGCGCTTCGACCAGCTGGAGTCGAAGACCCAGCTCTTCGAGACCGGCATCAAGGTGATCGACCTGCTCACCCCGTACGTGCAGGGTGGAAAGATCGGCCTGTTCGGCGGTGCCGGCGTGGGCAAGACCGTGCTCATCCAGGAGATGATCCAGCGCGTCGCGCAGGACCACGGTGGTGTGTCGGTGTTCGCCGGTGTGGGCGAGCGCACCCGTGAGGGCAACGACCTCATCCACGAGATGGAGGAGGCGGGCGTCTTCGACAAGACCGCCCTCGTCTTCGGCCAGATGGACGAGCCGCCGGGAACGCGCCTGCGCGTCGCCCTGTCGGCCCTGACCATGGCGGAGTACTTCCGCGATGTGCAGAAGCAGGACGTGCTGCTCTTCATCGACAACATCTTCCGCTTCACGCAGGCCGGCTCCGAGGTCTCGACGCTGCTCGGCCGCATGCCGTCCGCTGTGGGCTACCAGCCCAACCTCGCCGACGAGATGGGCGTTCTGCAGGAGCGCATCACCTCGACGCGCGGTCACTCGATCACCTCGCTCCAGGCGATCTACGTCCCCGCCGACGACTACACCGACCCGGCGCCGGCGACGACGTTCGCGCACCTCGACGCCACGACGGAGCTCTCCCGCGAGATCGCGTCAAAGGGCCTCTACCCGGCCGTCGACCCGCTGACCTCTACCTCGCGCATCCTGGACCCCCGCTACTTGGGCGAGGACCACTACCGCGTGGCCACGACGGTCAAGCAGATCCTGCAGAAGAACAAGGAACTGCAGGAGATCATCGCGATCCTCGGTGTCGACGAGCTCTCCGAGGAGGACAAGATCACGGTGTCGCGTGCGCGCCGCATCCAGCAGTTCCTCTCGCAGAACACCTACATGGCCAAGAAGTTCACGGGCGTCGAGGGTTCCACCGTTCCGCTGAAGGACACCATCGAGTCCTTCGACGCGATCGCAAAGGGCGAGTTCGACCACGTGGCCGAGCAGGCCTTCTTCAACGTCGGTCCCATCACCGACGTCGAAGAGAAGTGGGCCCAGATCCAGAAGGAGAACGGCTGAACATGGCCTCTCTCACCGTGAGTGTCGTCTCGGCCGACGAGCAGGTGTGGTCGGGCGAGGCCAGCATGGTCGTCGCCCGCACCGTCGAAGGCGAGATCGGCATCCTGCCCGGGCACGAGCCGCTCCTGGCGATCCTGGCCAGCGGCGAGGTGCGCATCACCCTGCCCGGCGGCGAGAAGATCACCGCGGACGCGGCCGAGGGCTTCCTCTCGGTCGAGAACAACACCGTGCAGGTCGTCGCACGCCAGGCCGCGCTGGCCTGATTCCAGTCCGGCCGCCTGAGCCCGGCTCAGGCGGCCCGAACGCGTACCAGGGGGAACGGTGTCGGACCGTCAGTTCGGCGACCTGAGCGTCGCCTACCTCGTCGTCATGGCCGGACTTCCCGGAGCCGGCAAGTCCACCATCGCCGAGATCATCGCCGCCCGCATCGGAGCCACCGTCGTCTCGGTCGATCCGATCGAGTCGGCGATCCTCTCTGCGGGCATCGACGCCGACCAGCCGACGGGGCTCGCCGCCTACCTCGTGGCCGAGAAGATGGCCGAGAGCGTTCTCGCCGCCGGTCGGTCGGTCGTCATCGACGCCGTGAACGCCGTCGAGCCGGCGCGGATGCAGTGGCGCGAGCTCTCGGGCCGCGCGGGCGCCGTGCTGCGGGTCGTCGAAGTGGTCTGCAGCGACGAAGAGGTGCACAAGCTGCGGCTCGCCAAGCGGGTGCGCAACCTTCCGCACGTCGACGAGGTCACTTGGCGTGCGGTCGAGCAGAGCCTCGAGGGCTACGAGCCCTGGATCGGCCACAGCGCCGCGATGCCGCGCGTGACCGTGGACTCCGTGGAATCGCTCGGCGTCAACGTCGATGCCGCGATCGCCTTCATCGCCGGGTGAGGATTCTTCTTCCGCCCTCCGAGACCAAGCGGGCCGGGGGCGAAGGTGACCGCCTCGATGTGAAGGCGCTCGCGTTTCCCGCGCTGGCGCCGCAGCGACGCGCCCTCGTTCGGGAACTGCGCGGGCTCGCCCGCGATGCCGAGGCGAGCGCCGTAGCGCTGAAGCTCGGCGCAACCCAGCGCGGCGAGATCGAGGCGAATCGCCGGCTCACCCTCTCGCCGACGATGCCGGCGATCGAGCGGTTCACCGGCGTGCTCTTCGACGGCCTCGACTCCGCGAGCCTCACCGAGCCGGAACGCGCATTCGCCCACCAGCACCTCCTCGTGCACTCCGCCCTGTTCGGACCCGTGGCCGCACTGGATCCCATCCCGGCCTACCGGCTCTCCCACGATTCCCGGCTCCCCGGCATCTCGCTCAAGAAGCACTGGTCTCCGGCGATCTCGCGCGAACTGAACCGGGAAGAGGGACTCGTCCTCGACCTGCGTTCCGAGGGCTACCGCGACCTCGGCCCGGCGCCGGTGCGCGAGCACTCGGTCTGGCTGCGCGTGCTGACGGAGGGGGAGGATGGCCGCCGTCGTGCCCTGAATCACTTCAACAAGGCGGCGAAGGGGCGCTTCACCCGCGCCCTGGTGCGTGAGCAGCACGACGTCGCATCCGTCGACGAACTGCTCGACTGGGCCGCGCTCTCGGGCTGGCGGCTGGAAAGGATCGCCGGGGTGCCGGAGGAGCTGGCCCTCATCGTCTGAGTCTCAGGCCGTCTGAGTCTCAGGCCGTCTGGGCCTCAGGCGCGGGCGGCGTCGTCGGGCTGGGCGCGGAAGCAGCCGGCGAGGTGATCATCGACCATTCCCGTTGACTGCATGAGAGCGTAGAGCGTCGTCGGTCCGACGAACCGGAACCCCCGTCGCCGCAGTTCCTTGCTCATCGCCGTGGACTCCGGCGTGACGGCCGGGATGTCGGCCCACTCCCGCGGTCGCGGATGCTCCACAGCGCTCGGCGCGAAGCCCCACAGCAGTGCATCGAGCGAGACGTCGAGGTCGAGCATCGCCCGGGCATTCGAGATGGTCGCGGTGATCTTGCCACGGTGGCGGATGATCGCCGCGTTCTCGAGCAGCCGTTCGACATCGGCATCCGTCATCGCCGCGACGGAGACGGGATCGAAGTCGTGAAAGGCCTGCCGGAAGGCCGGCCGCTTGCGGAGGATGGTGATCCACGACAGGCCGGCCTGGAAGCCTTCGAGGCAGAGCTTCTCGAACAGGCGGCGCTCGTCGTGAAGGGGTGTTCCCCACTCCTCGTCGTGGTAGCGGCGGTACTCGGCGTCACCGGCGCTCCACGCGCAGCGGGCACGGCCGTCGTCTCCCGTCACGAGCGCAGGCGGCACGACAGGCACGGGAGAGGCGCCGAAGCTCACGGCAGTGCCACCGCGTCGAGGTCGAACAGAGCCGGAGCGGCGCCCTTGTGGGCGATCGACTCGTGCTCGAGCAGCCAGACCTTCGTCGGGATGCCCTCGCCACCGCTGTAGCCGGTGATGTGGCCACTGGAGGAGAGCACCCGATGACAACCCACGATGAGGGGAACCGGGTTGGCTCCGACGGCACGGCCGATCGCGCGTCCGGCGTGCGGCCGGCCGACGGCGAGGCCGAGCTCGCCGTACGAGGTGTACTGACCCCAGGAGAGCGCGGCGATCTGCTCCCACACGGCGCGCTGGAACGCGGTGCCCTCGAGCAGCACGGGAAGGTCGAACTCGGTGCGTTCCCCGGCGAAGTACTCGGAGAGCTGTGTGATCGCCTTCTCGAGCACGGCGTCGGACTGCACCGGCTCGCCGTCGTGCGGGAGCACGCCGGCGCGTTCCATGCTCAACGACGTGATGTGCTCGCCGTTGCTCGTGAGCTCGATGCGCCCGATCGGGCTCTCCATGCGTTGCAGGTGCAGGGGCACCGTCGTCAGGGTGGCGGGGGTTCTCATAGGTCGAATCTAACCCCGGCCGGCGACGATGGCTCGCGGAAAACGGACATGGGTGCACGGTGCCCATCCGCACCATCGGGGGAGGAGGGGTGAGCCTAGGATCGAAGCCATGGCACAGTGGACGCAGCTCGCGGAAGGCGTGTTCGTCGCGCGCTACCAGCCCTTGGACATCTCCATCGGCCTGGTGCTGGGCGGTGAGGGTCGGGCGCTGCTCGTCGACACCCGGTGCAATCCGCGTGAGGCAAGGGAACTGGCGGCCGAGATCGCCGACGTCTTCTCGGTGACGGTCACGGATGTCGTCAACACGCACGCTCACTACGACCACGCATTCGGCAACCAGGTGTTCGCGTCCACGGCGAGAATCCACGGTCACGCCAACATCCCCGCCCACTTCGACCAGTTCGAGCGCCCGCGGTTGCAGGCATGGACGGCGAACCCGTCGGGTGCGCCACAGTACGACTGGACCGACGTCGTGCTCACGGCGCCGACGGAGCTGGTGGACGCGGAGCAGGGCATCGACCTCGGCGGTCGGAGCATCGAACTCGTCCCGCTGCCGCCGGGCCACACCGACACCGACCTGGCCGTGCACGTGCCCGACGCCGGCGTCTGGTTCGTCGGAGACGTGGTCGAGGAGTCGGGTCCGCCGATGTACGGCTCGGGCGCCTATCCGCTCAGCTGGCCCGCCGTGCTCGACTCCCTCGCACTCCGCCTGGCCGACGCGGCAGTCGTCGTTCCGGGGCACGGCGCCGTCGTGGACGCTGCCTTCATCCGGTCGCAGGCCGGGACCCTCGGCATCGTCGCCGACACCATCCGCGACGGCTTCGAGCATCATGAGCCGCTCGAGTACGTCGCTGAGCGCGCCTCGCAGCGCACGGCATTGCCGCTCGAGATCGTCGAGGCCGCGGTCGTACGGGGGTACTCCCAGCTCTCCGGATGACGCCCCGTGGTCGAGGCCTCCCGTCAACCCCGGCGACCGATCGGAGTGGCCTCCTTAGGCTGGTCGCATGGCGAACATCGAATACCGCACGCTGGGACGCTCCGGGCTGGTCGTCTCGACCGTGGGGCTCGGGTGCAACAACTTCGGTCGCACCGCAACGGCGACGCAGAGCCAGGAGGGAACGACCGCCGTCATCGACGCGGCCATCGAAGCCGGTGTGACGTTCTTCGACACGGCCGACATCTACGGTGCCGAGCGCGGGCTCAGCGAGAGCCTGATGGGCGTCGCCCTCGCGGGTCGACGCGACCGCGTGGTGCTCGCCACCAAGTTCGGCATGGACATGGGCGGCCTCAACGGACCGGACTGGGATGCGCGCGGCTCGCGGCGATACATCCGCCTCGCCGTCGAGTCGAGCCTGCGCCGCCTGCAGACCGAGTGGATCGACCTCTACCAACTGCACCGTCCGGACCCCCGCACGCCCATCGAGGAGACCCTGGCCGCTCTCGACGAACTCGTGCAGGAGGGCAAGGTGCGCTACATCGGTTCATCGAACCTCGCCGGCTGGCAGATCGCGGAAGCCGAACTCGTGGCCGAGCTGCGCGGCCGCACTCATTTCATCTCCAGCCAGAACGAGTACAGCCTGCTGCAGCGCGA
This sequence comes from Rathayibacter sp. YIM 133350, assembly GCF_037404875.1. NCBI lineage: Bacteria > Bacillati > Actinomycetota > Actinomycetes > Micrococcales > Microbacteriaceae > Rathayibacter > Rathayibacter sp. YIM 133350. The sequence goes on along the minus strand of NZ_JBBELO010000024.1, from coordinate 35,112 downwards.
GGCCGAGGCGGAGGTCCTCCCCGCAGTACAGCACTTCGGCCTGGGATTCCTCCCGTGGTTCCCGCTGTACAACGGCCTGCTGACCGGCAAGTTCTCGCGGTCGGGCGGCCCAGACGACAGCCGCATCATGAACGCGCGCAAGCACCTCGCCGACGACGCCCCATGGGGAACGATGGAGCGCTATCAGGCCTTCTGCGACGCCCGCGACATCACGATGCTGCAGGCGACCTTCGGATGGCTGCTCGCCCAGCCCGCCCTCACGAGCGTCATCGCCGGCGCGACCCGGCCCGAGCAGATCGTGCAGAACGCCGAAGCGGCGAGCCACTGGCATCCGTCGGCCGAGGAGGCGGAAGAGATCTCGCGACTGTTCAGCCCGGATGCCCTCGAGTACTGAGCCGACCCACGACCGGCTGCGACGCTGCCGGCCGCCGCAAGAGAAGGAGAGACATGAACGTGCTCACGCAGAAGTTCACCCTTGAGAACGGAGTCGAGATTCCGGCGATCGGATTCGGCACCTGGCAGATACCGAAAGGGGAACCCGCCTACGACTCGGTGAGGACGGCCCTGGAAGCGGGATACCGGCACATCGACACCGCGCGCGCCTACGGCAACGAGGCGTCGGTCGGCAAGGCGATCGCCGACAGCGGCATCGCCCGCGATGAGATCTTCCTGACCACGAAGCTGCCGGCCGAAGTGAAGGACTACGAAGGAGCCAAGGCGAGCTTCGAGAAGAGCATCGACGCCCTCGGCATGGACCACGTGGACCTCTACCTCATCCACGCGCCGTGGCCCTGGAGCGAGCAGGGGGCGGACTACGCCGCAGGCAACGCCGAGGCCTGGCGGGCGATGGAGGAGATCTACGAGTCGGGGCGGTCGCGGTCGATCGGCGTCTCGAACTTCGTCGTGTCCGACCTGGAGAAGCTCGCACGCACCTCACGCGTCCGGCCGCACGCGAACCAGATCCGGTTCTTCATCGGCCACACCCAGGTGGAGACCGCCGAGTACTGCCGGCAGAACGGCATTCTCGTCGAGGGCTACTCGCCGCTTGCGACCGGCGGCATCCTCGAGAACGCCGACGTGCGCCGCATCGCCGAGAAGTACGGCACCTCGGTCGCGCAGGTCAGCATCCGGTACGTGCTGCAGAAGGATGTCCTGCCGCTGCCGAAGTCCACGACGCCCTCGCGCATCCGCGAGAACGCGCAGCTGGACTTCGAGCTCTCGCCCGAGGACATGGCCTACCTCGACGGGCTGCGCGACACGACCGACTGAGAGCTGTCCGACCTGCCGCGCTCGGTGCGCGGCAGGTCGGGCCGTTCCAGTCCTGAACCGTGAGGTCAGCCGTCCGCGTTCTGCACAGCGGGCGCTGTCGCCGCCGGCGGCCGGCTGACGTGGCCGAGGGTGGCACCATGCCCACCGTCATCAAGGCCCAGTCCGGTCAGGACTTCCTGGCCCTCGTCCCGCACCTTCTCGGCTACCGACCCCGTCGCAGTGCCGTGCTCATCGCGTTCCGCGGCAATCGCACCTGCGGAGCACTGCGCTTCGACCTTCCTGCGCCCGGTGCGCTGAAGGTGCTGAAACGGCACGCGACGTCGATGATCGGCATGCTGTGCAAGATCCGCGACGTGGATGCCCTCGTTCCGCTCGTCTACACGGATGCCCGCTTCGAAAGCGGTGACGGCCTGCAGGGGAGCTTCCTCGACGCGCTCGTCCACCGCGCCGAGTTGGCCGGACTCCATGTGCGGGATGCGCTCTGCGTGGCAGCGGACGGGTGGGGTTCGCTCTTCGATGAGGCCGTTCCGCCCGGCGGACGCCCCTTGCGGCTGATCGCCGAGTCGCCGGTGGCATCCGTGGCGGAACTGGGCGATCGCGAGGTGGCCGACGACGTGACCGCCGGCACCGATCTGCCGCACGTCGGCCTCGTGAAGACCGAGCGGGTCGCACGGCGGATGCAGGAACTCGGCCCCGACCTGGTTCGCTCCGCCGACGAGCTCTGCGACGAAGCGGAGGGCGACGACATGGCTGCGCTGTTCGAGGGGGTGCTTCGCGCCGACGTCGAGGCCCTCTCGGTCGACCTGGCGGCATTCGCCCTGCGACTCGTGCAGGCGCCGCCGCTGCGCGATATCGCACTGCTCGGTTGGGCGTTCGGACTGGAGACCGGCCGACGTGTGGAGCGCGAGGCCGTCGAGTACGCGTCGACGCACGAACTCGTCGAGACGCCGGACGGACTGCTGCTCGCCGGCATCGGTCCGAGGCCGGATGCCGAGCGGATCGATGCCGCCATCGTGCTGCTGCGTACCCTCGGGGCGCACGCGCCGGTCTCGGCGCGACCGCCCGTGTTCGCGATGCTGGCCTGGCTCAGCTGGGCGCTGGGACAGAGCTCGCGAGCGGCGGTGTTCGTCGAGAACGCGCTGGCCATCGATCCGGAGTACGGCCTGGCGCAGCTCGTGGGAGCGATGGTCGCCGGCGGCCGGCTGCCGGAGTGGGCGTTCGAGCCGCCCGAGATCGACGAGGCGCAGGTGCGCTACGCCGACGTGCCGTCGAGGTGAGCGCCGGCCCTTCGACAGGCTCAGGGACCGGGCTTCCGCGGACGTCTCACGCCCCGCTCGCTGAGCCTGTCGAAGCGACGTGACGTACCCGCGATCGCACCGACACGATGAAGCCGAGGAGCGGATGCAGGACTCACCCGCGAGGGCGGGCAGGGGCGGCCAGGGTCCGGGGGTCGGTGGGCATCTTTGGGCGGGACCCTGGCCGCCCCTGCCCGCCCGGAGCCCGGACACGTGCCCGACCGCCCGACCGGCAGAACCGCTCCGCCTTCTCAGTGCCCCGTCAGCGGCGCGATCAGGCGGGCGGCCAGCGAGGGTCGCGCCAGCATGCGCTCCTCGACGTCGGCGATGCCCATGCCCGCGAGCCCCAGGTTCGCGCCGAGGAAGCGCAACGGTTCCGGCTCCCACTTGGGGCTGCGGTGGTTCACCCACGGCAGGGCGGTGAGCTCGCTCCGGATGCCGAGCAGCAGGTCGCGAAGCGTGCGGCCCGCGAGATTGGTGGTCGAGAGGCCATCGCCGACGTAACCACCGGCGAAGGCGACACCGGTGCGCGGATTGTAGCTCGCCGACGGGTGCCAGTCGCGGGGGACCCCGAGCGGTCCGCCCCAATGGTGGGTCACCTCGGCACCCTCCACGGCGGGGAACAGGTCGACGAGCGCGCGCCGCAGGTGCTCGAGCACCCGTTCCGACGTGTCGTACTCCGGCCGGATGCGCGAGCCCCAGTGATAGCGGGCGCCGCGCCCACCGAAGGCGATGCGGTCATCGGCAGTGCGCTGGCCGTAGACGAGCAGGTGACGGTAGTCGCCGAAGGTCTGTCCCTGGCGAATGCCGATGCGCTCCCATGTCTCGCTGGGCAGCGGTTCGGTCGCGATCATGAGGGAGTACAGCGGCATGATGTGGCGGCCGACCCCGGGAAGGTCGGCTCCGAAGCCCTCGACCGCGATCACGACGTTCGCCGCGGCGACGACGCCCTCGACGCTCTCGCCATCGCGTCCGGAGACGAAGCGGGCCCGGTGCGCTCCCCACGCCGTCACCTGTGTGCCCTCGTAGATCTGGACCCCGAGACTCTCCACCACGCGCGCCAGGCCGCGCACGAGCGTCGCCGGTTGCACCCGGGCGCAGGCCGGATCGAGCACGGCGGCGACGGCACCACCGCCGACCCCGTAGCGGGCGAGGGCGGTCGCATCCTCGATCAGCTGCAGGCGGTCGACGCCCAGTCGCTCGGCAGCGGCGACCTCCGCCCGTGCCGCCTCCAGCTGTACCGCGTCGCGGGCGAAGCTGAGCGTTCCGCCCTTCGCGAAATCGCACGCGATGTCCTCCTCGCGCACCACGCGACCCACCTCGTCGACCGTCGCCACCATCGCGCGCCGCACGGCGGCGGCAGCGTCGGCGCCGTACGCGCGCTCGAGTGCTCCCGCCGAGCGGGGGAACAGGGCCGAGCACCAGCCGCCGTTGCGACCGGAGGCGCCGAAGCCCGCGATCTCCTTCTCGAGCACGAGAATCGACAGGCTCGGGTCGGCCTTGGCGAGGTAGTAGGCCGTCCAGAGTCCGGTGAGCCCGCCGCCGACGATGCAGACATCGACGCGTCGGTCGCGCTTCAGGCCCGGCCGGGGCGTGAGGTTCTCGCCCTGTTCATCGGCGAGCGACTCGAGCCAGAAACTGAGCGCGCGGTAGTCGCCGCTCAGAGTCGCGTCCAGGCTTCGCTCAGCACGCCGCGAAGGATCTCGGTGATCTCGGCGAACTCCGCCGGCCCCGTGGTCAGCGGTGGGGCGAGCTGCACGACGGGGTCGCCGCGATCGTCGGCCCGGCAGTACAGTCCCGCGTCGAAGAGCGCCTTGGAGAGGAACCCGCGCAGCAGCCGCTCGGCCTCGTCGTCGTCGAAGGTCTCCTTGGTGGCCTTGTCCTTCACGAGCTCGATGCCGAAGAAGTACCCCTCGCCCCGCACGTCGCCGACGATCGGCAGGTCGAGCAGCGTCTCGAGTTGCGCGCGGAAGAGCGGCGAGTTCTCGCGCACCCGTTCGTTGAGCTTCTCCTCCTCGAAGATGTCGAGGTTCTCCAGGGCGACGGCGGCCGAGACGGGATGTCCGCCGAACGTGTAGCCGTGGTAGAACGACGTGTCGCCGTGCCGGAAGGGCTCGTAGATGCGGTCGCTCACGATCGTCGCGCCGATGGGGGAGTAGCCGCTCGTCATTCCCTTCGCGCACGTGATCATGTCGGGAACGTAGCCGTACTCGTCGCACGCGAACATGTGGCCGATGCGCCCGAACGCGCAGATCACCTCGTCGCTGACGAGCAGCACGTCGTACCTGTCGCAGATCTCGCGCACCCGCTGGAAGTAGCCGGGGGGAGGCGGGAAGCAGCCGCCCGAGTTCTGCACGGGCTCCAGGAACACCGCGGCGACCGTGTCCGGCCCCTCGAACTGGATCATCTCCTCGATGCGGTTCGCCGCCCACACTCCGAAGGCCTCGAGGTCATCGGCCGGCGCGCCCACTTCTGCGGCACGGTAGAAGTTCGTGTTCGGCACCCGGAAGCCACCCGGCGTCACGGGCTCGAACATCGCCTTCATGGCGGGAATGCCGGTGATCGCCAAGGCGCCCTGTGGCGTGCCGTGATAGGCCACGGCCCGCGAGATCACCTTGTGCTTGGTCGGCTTGCCCTGCAGCTTCCAGTAGTACTTGGCGAGCTTGAAGGCGGTCTCGACCGCCTCGCCGCCGCCGGTGGAGAAGAACACCCGGTTCAGATCGCCCGGCGCGTAATCGGCGAGCCGATCGGCCAGCTCGATCGCCGACGGATGCGCGTACGACCACAGTGGGAAGAAGGCGAGTTCCTCCGCCTGCCGGGCGGCGACCTCCGCGAGGCGCTTGCGGCCGTGGCCGGCATTGACGACGAAGAGGCCCGAGAGAGCGTCGATGTAGCGCTTGCCGCTCGAGTCCCAGATGTGGTGACCCTCGCCCCGGGTGATGATGGGCACGCCGTCACTCTCCATGGTCGACTGGCGGGCGAAGTGCATCCAGAGGTGATCCTTCGCCTTCTGCTGAAGGTCGGAGTGATCGGTGGCGGAGAGTCCGCCCGAGGTCATCATGGTCATCGTGTTCCCCAGTTGTAGAGCTGCTTGTGCAATTTCAGGTAGACGAAGGTCTCTGTGCTGAGTACCCCGTCGAAGGAGCGGATCCGCGTGTTGAGCAGGCTGAGCAACTCGTCATCGCTCTCGCAGACGACCTCGACGAGGATGTCGAAGCTCCCGGCCGTGAGTACGACGTAGTCGACCTCCGGGAGCGCCGCCAGTTCGTCGGCGATCGCGCGGGTGTCTCCCGTCGCCCGGATGCCCACCATGGCCTGGCGGAAGAAGCCCAGCTGCAGCGGGTCGGTCACGGCGACGATCTGCATGACCCCGGATTCCGTGAGCTTCTGCACCCGCTGGCGCACGGCTGCCTCGCTGAGGCCCACCGCCTTGCCGATGTCGGCGTACGAGCGCCGGCCGTCATCCTGCAGTTGCTCGATGATGGCCTTCGAGACGGCGTCGAGCTGGTGGGCATTCCGCGAGGGCGCACGACTCTGGCTGCTCATGAATGGATTCTGACAGCGAGAACCGCATCCGGCAAGTGATTCCGTTGTTTCAGCACATTTTCGCCACGGAATCCATGGCATCGACGCGGGAATCGCGTCGGCGGTGCCGGAGCCCGCGTCCCGGATATCATGTGGCCATGGCGCACGCGGACACCCCACGGCCCGCAGGCGCGGCGGGCGCGGGTGCGAGGATCACCGCGAGCGGTCCCGGCACCGCGTTCCGGTTCGTCGTCGGTGACGGATTCCTCGTCGCGTTGCCCGCGGACTCGGACCCGGGCATCGCTGAACGGCTCGCGGTGCTCACGCGCACCTCGATCGAGTCCCTCGTCGCACTCATCCCGCTCAGGGGGGCGGATGCCGTGGACTCGTTCGCCGCCGTGATGCTCAGCGATGCGCGTGCTGAGGGCGCCTCCGTCACCGCCGTGATCAGGGGCGGGCTCGCGCTCGATGTCTATTCCATCGGCGGTTCCCGCCGGTTCAGCGACGGCGGCGCGCGACCGTGGCTGCTGGCCGACTTCCGCGACGTCACGGCGGTCATCGCACACGCGGTCGGCGCAGAGGTGGCCTCGGCCGCGGGCGTCGGCCTCGGCTCTGCGGTACGCACGTCGATCGTCGCCGCAGACCGGCTGGACTGGCTCCTGGCCGCCGAGGGCGATCTCGCGCCGCTCACGTACGCGCCGGCCGCCGTGCCCCGGGAAGCGCCGAGCATCGACGATCTCGATGACACGGTACTGCGGCCCTCGACGGAGGACACGGTGATCTCGGCAGCCGTGCTCGACGACACGGTCGTGGGAACGCCGGCGGAGCAGACGATCATCCGCCTGCCCGGCTCCGATGACACCGTCATTCGCACCTCGGCTCCCGATGACACCGTCGTGCGTCCGCTCGGGCGCTCCGCACGCCCGGCCGATCCTGCGACGACGCTCCCAGGAGCCGATGCGGGCGCACCGGTGCCGCGCTACACCTTCCGTGTGGGCGACGGGCAGGAACTCGCCCTCGACGGCGTGCACCTCATCGGGCGCTCGCCGAGTCCGCGCCGGCTGACGGATGCCGGTGCCCGGCTCGTGAAGGTCGCCTCGCCCACCTCCGAGGTCTCGGGAACCCACCTCGAATTGCGGGCGGAGGGCCGCACGGTGGTGGTCACCGATCTGCATTCCACGAACGGCACGCTCGTGCAGCCGCCCACCGGGCGCCGTCGGCGCCTGCGACCCGGCGAGTCCCTGGTGGTCATGCCGGGAACGAAGGTGCTCATCGGGGAGGATACAATCGTGACCATATCGGCGGCCGGCGAGCCGCCGGATCATTTCCCCGTGACGAGAAGGCCGACGACGTGACCCAGATCGGTCAAGGCAATGCCCAGCACACCACCGTGCTGACCGGCGAGAGCGAGGCGAGCGTCACGCTGGCCTGGTCGGCATTGACCGACACGGGCCATCGGCGTGAGGCGAACGAAGACTCGTACATGGCGCAGTCGCCCATCTTCGCCGTCGCAGACGGCATGGGCGGACACTCGGCCGGGGACTTCGCGAGCGCGGCCGTCGTCACGAGGCTGGCAGAGCACGGCACGCGCGAGTGGGTCGACCCGGCTGGACTCGAGCAGTCGTTGCGGCTCGCCGTCGACGACATGGGCCGCGGCGGAGGTGTGACGGATGCCGGGACCGGCACCACCGTCACCGGCGTCGCGCTCACGCGCACGCGGGAGGGCGTTGCCTGGCTCGTGTTCAACATCGGCGACTCGCGGGTGTACCTGCTCTCCCACGGCGTGCTGGAGCAGCTCACGACCGACCACTCGATCGTGCAGGAACTCGTCGACGCCGGTCACATCTCACGCGAGGAGGCCGAGACGCATCCTCACTCCAACGTCATCACGCGCGCCGTCGGCTTCCACGAGGTGCCGATTCCCGACTACCGCCTCATCGCGGTCGAGGAGGGCACGCGGCTGCTCATCTGCTCCGACGGGCTCACGAAGGAACTGACGCCCTACGGCATCCGGCACTTCCTCATGTCGACGGAGACGGCAGAGGATGCGACGCGTCAACTCGTCGACGCCGCCCTCGGCAACGGCGGTCGTGACAACGTCACCGCGATCGTCGTCGACGTCCTGGGTGTCACGGGGGCTGCTCCCGAGCCCCATCAGCACTGACGTGGTGCCGCGAATGAGGCCCCCTCACGGGGGGTCTTCGCTCGCTGCCGCTTGCCTACAATTGAGGGCACCAGGCTCGAAGGGGTGCAGCGGAGCCGTCTCCGCTGACGAGTCGGCCCATGAAATGACGAGGGGACAGGCATGACGCGTCGTCTTCCCTCGAACCCTCCGAACCTGCCGGGCTTCTCGTACGTGCACGTGCTCGGCTCCGGCGGCTTCGCCGACGTGTTCCTCTACGAGCAGAACATGCCACGCCGGCAGGTGGCCGTCAAGGTGCTGCTCTCGGAGGTCGTCAACGACCGCGTGCGACAGATGTTCCAGGCCGAGGCCAACCTCATGGCGCAGCTGAGCTCGCACCCCTCGATCCTCACCGTGTACCAGGCGAGCGTGTCGAGCGACGGCCGTCCCTACCTGGTCATGGAGTACTGCTCGTCCACGCTCACCGCCCGCTACCGGTCGGAGCCACTGCCCGTCGCCGAGGTGCTGCGCATCGGCATCAAGATCGCGAGCGCCGTCGAGACCGCCCATCGGGCCGGAGTGCTGCACCGCGACATCAAGCCGTCGAACATCCTCATGACCGCGTACGGCCATCCCGTGCTCTCGGACTTCGGGATCGCTGCGACGCTCGGCGAGTCGGAGACGCCCGACGCCGTCGGTCTGTCGATTCCGTGGTCGGCCCCCGAGGTACTGCACGACGAGGTCTCCGGCACGGTCGCGAGCGAGGTGTTCTCGCTCGGCGCCACGCTGTACTCGCTGCTCGCCGGCCATTCCCCCTTCGAGGTGCCCGGACGGGAGAACACCTCCGCCGAACTGATGGCGCGCATCGCGAAGGCCCGCTACCAGCCCATCGGCCGTGCCGATGTGCCCGCGTCCCTGGAGGCGGTGCTGCAACGCTCCCTCTCCCGCCGTCCGGAGGCGCGCCAGCGCGGCGCCCTGGAACTCATCCGTGAACTGCAGGCGGTCGAGGCGGAGCTCGACCTCGTCCAGACCCCGCTCGAGGTCGCCATGGACGACTGGGCCATCGCCACAGCCGTCGACCCCGATGAGCGCACCCGCATCAGCGGGGTCAACGTCGTGCAGCCCACCCGGCGGCCGCGGCGCGCACCCGGAGCACGGTCGGCCGTCTCGGCCGGGCCGACGGGGATGGGCCGCTCGAATTCCACGACGGCATCCGGGGGGCTCAGCGATGCGGAACGGCGCAGCCGCCGCCTGGTGTGGGCCATGCTCGCCGTCTCGGTTCTCGTTCTCGGCCTCGCCGTCGTGGCCACGGTCGCGATCGTGCGACAGAGCTCCGGCGACATCCCGACGGTCTCCAATGTCGCCGGCCAGCTCGACGGCTCAACGGTGCGATTCTCGTGGGATGACCCTGGCCTCGCCGCCGGCGACACCTACGTCGTCGCTGTGCGCGACGGATCCTCGAGCGTGCAGCGCGCGACGAGCTTCCAGCTCCAGGTCGGTGACGCCGACCAGATCTGCATCACGGTCTCGGTGAGCCGCGACGGACGCACGGGCTCGCCGAGCAGCGAGAAGTGCGTCGAGGCGGCCGGGGGCGCATCGCCATGATGCGCGCCTGGCTGGCGGCGCACCGCTCGGGCCTGGCCGCCGCACTCAGCGGCAGTGTCATCGTGGCCGTCGTCACGACGATCGGCATTCTCAGCGGCGGCTACACCGCCCAGCACCTGGACCTGGGGGACGGGTCGGTGTGGGTGCTCAACGAGTCCAAGCAGCTGATCGGCCGGGCCAACACCCAGGTCTTCGAGCTGAACACCATCGTGGACTCCGGGGCCGCCGGTTCCGAGATCGCCCAGTCGGGCTCGAACGTACTGGTCACCGACCGTACGAAGAGCGCGCTCGACATCGTGAACGCCGCCACGAGCGAGATCGACAAGTCCGTGCCGCTTCCGCCGAAGGATCCGACGGTGAGCATCGTCGGTGACGAAGCCATCATCACGGCCGGCGGCGACCTGTGGAGCACTCCCGTTGCCGACCTGGCGGAGTTCGACTCCTCCTCCGCACCGGAACTGCGCCTCGGACCGGGTTCCCTCACGAGTATCGCTGCGGACGGCGTCATGTTCGCGTTCACCCCTGCTACCGGCACGGTGACGAGCGTGGACGTCGATGGCGGCGACGTCCTCGCGACCACCGAGGTCACGGGGTTGGAGCAGACGGACGACTTCCAGCTCACCAGCGTCGCCGGCCACTGGGCGCTCCTGGATGCCACGACCCTCACGCTCCACACGTCGGCCGGGGCCACCCCGATCGCCGACCTCGTGCCCGACCCCGCAGACATCCGGCTCCAGCGACCGGGCGGCGATGGGGACACCGTGCTCATCGCGCACCGCACCGGACTGGTGTCCGTGCCGCTCGGAGGAGGCGAGGCCAGAACGGTCGTGGGCGGCCGGTCGGGCCTTCCCGCGGCGCCCCTCGCGGCGGGTGCATGCGTGTACGCGGCGTGGGGCGACGGCATCAGCTGGAAACGCTGCGGGTCGGGCGACGGCACGAGTTCACCGCTGGATCGGGCGACCGGTCGGCTGCAGCTGGCGTTCCGCACCAACGGCGAGACGGTCGTGCTGAACGACGCGACCACGGGTGCGACCTGGGCGGTGCAGTCGGAGAACCGGCTCATCGACAACTGGGACGAGCTGATCCAGCAGAAGCACACCGACAACGTCATCGAGCAGAACAACACGGAGGATGATCCGGAACTCGAGAAGGCCGAGCAGCCGCCTGTCGCCGTCGACGACGACCTCGGGGCGCGTCCCGGCCGCTCGACGATCCTGCCCGTGCTCATCAACGACTTCGACCCCAACGGCGACGTGCTCGTGATCACCGACCTCACGCAGCCGCAGCAGGGCCGCATCGACCGTGTCAGCAACAACCAGCAGTTGCAGCTGACCCTGCCGACGACGGCGACGGGGTCGGTGCAGTTCGGCTACACGATCAGCGACGGCCGCGGCATGACGGCCTCCGCATCCGTCAGCGTGGGCATCCGGACCGATTCCGAGAACTCGCCGCCGCGCCAGGTGCGCGAGACGCACGCGGAGCTCGAGGAGGGCGGTCGCGTCAGCACGCAGGTGCTCGGCGACTGGGTCGACCCCGACGGCGATGCGATGTTCCTGGCCGGCGCTGCCGGACCCCCCACCGACACGGTGGCCTTCAAGCCCGACGGCACCGTGGTGTTCACCGACGGCACCGGCAGCGGGCCGCCGGTGTCGGTGAGCCTGACGGTCTCCGATGGGCGCGACGAGGGCGTCGGCAGCCTCAGCGTGAAGGTCGGAACGGCCGGCGACCTCGAGATCACGACCGAGCCGTTCCCCGCCCTCGCGACGGCCGGTGAGGAGATCACGATCGCCCCTCTCACCCACGTGCGCGGCGGCAACGGGCGCTACCGCCTCTCGAGCGTGCCGGCGAAGCCCGACGTGGAGCTGACACCCGACTTCGACGGAGGCACCTTCCGTTTCTCGAGCACCGTCGTCGGCACCCACTACGTCGAATACGGTGTCACCGACGGAGTGAGCAACGCGACGGGCACCGTGCGGGTCGATGTCATCCCGCCCTCCGACGGCCCCACGACGCCCATCACCGTTCCGCACACCGCCTTCGTGCGCACCGAGCGGGCGACGACCGTCGACGTGCTCGCCACCGACATCGATCCGACCGGCGGCGTGCTGCTCATCACCGCTGTCGACGATGTGGCGGCCCAGACCGGCCTGCGCGTGGAGAACCTCGAGCAGAGCCGCCTTCGGGTCACACTGACGAGGCCGCTCGAGGAGGGTTCCACGAGCTTCCATTACACGGTGAGCAACGGACTCGCCGAGGCGCAGGGCACCGTCACCGTCATCGAGGTGCCGCCGCCCGCGGTGCGCCAGGCGCCGATCGCCAACGACGACACCGCATCCGTCCGAGTGGGCGACGTCGTCGACATCCCGGTGCTCGACAACGACGAGCAGCCCGACGGCGAGCCGCTCACCCTCGACCCGGTGCTCCCGGATCGCCCCGAGGGCAGCGGGCTGCTGTTCGTCTCGGGGAACGTGCTGCGCTACCTCGCCCCGGAGCGGCCGGGCAACTACACCGCCGTCTACCGCGTCGACTCGCCCGGCGGACTGTTCGCCTCCGCCCAGGTGAACATCTCCGTGCGCGAGGCCGACGCGGCATCGAACAATCCACCGGTGCCGCGGGCCATCACGGCGCGGGTGCTCGCCGGCGAGACCGTGCGCATCACCGTTCCCCTGACGGGGATCGACCCCGACGGCGACTCGGTGCAGCTGATCGGCCAGGAGACGAATCCGCAGAAGGGATCGGTGCTCGACAGCGGCAGCGACTGGTTCGACTACCAGGCGGGGGAGTACTCCACGGGCACGGACAGCTTCGACTACGCGGTCATCGACGCGCTCGGGCAGCGAGCCAGCGGAACCGTGCGCATCGGAGTGGGCCCGCGTGCCGACGGTGCCCGCAATCCGGTCGCCGTGCCGGACCTCGTGCTCACGCGTCCCGGCGCCACCGTGCTCGTGCGAGTGCTCGACAACGACTCCGACCCCGACGGCGCGCGGTTGAGCATCAGCTCGATCCAGCCGACGACCGCCGGTCCGACGGCGAAGGTCGACGGCGAGCTCGTCAAGGTGACCGTGCCGGCGACCGAGGGCGACTACGGGTTCATCTACACGATCGAGAACGGACGCGGAGGCTCCAGCTCGAACTTCCTGACCGTGCAGGCGCGCACCGATGCCCCGCTCTCGCGCCCCGACGCCCGCGACACGGTGCTCACCCTCTCCGACGTGCTCGACCGCGACACCGTCGACGTCGCCGTGCTCGCCAACGTCTTCTTCGCCGACGGACCGGTCTCCTCCCTGAAGCTGACGGTGCTGCCGGCGTACTCGTCGAGCGCGACGGTCACTGCCTCGGGAACGGTGCGCGTGCGCGTGCGCGATGAGAGCCAGATCATCCCGTTCCAGGTGGCGCATCCCAAGGACCCCTCGATCGTGGCGAATGCCTTCATCTGGGTGCCGGGCTACAACGACGCCCTTCCCCAGGTGCGGCGATCGGCTCCGGCGCTGACGGTGGTGAGCGAGGGTGCGCTCAGCATCGACATCAACAAGTACGTCGTGGCCGTCGGAGGGCGCAAGGTCCGTCTGACGGACTCGGGAACGGTGCGCGCGACCCACGCCGACGGCGCTGACCTCGTCGCCGATGCCCAGACCCTTCGCTTCCGCAGTGCCGAGAAGTACTTCGGTCCGGCCTCGATCTCGTTCGAGGTGACCGACGGCACCTCGGCGGACGACCCGGACGGGCACGTCGCCACGATCGTGCTTCCGATCATGGTGACCGCGCGCGAGAACCAGCCGCCGGCGTTCGCGGGCGCCGTGATCGACTTCGAGCCGGAGCAGCAGAAGAGCATCGACCTGCGGAAGCTCACCACCTACCCCTACCCCGACGACCTCGACGAGCTGGCCTACTCGATCCTGGATCCCAAGCCGCAGGGGTTCACGGCGACACTCAACGCCAGCACGCTGACGGTGAAGGCGGACAGCAGCGCGCCGAAGGGCACCCAGGGCACGGTGCTGATCGGCGTGCGTGACGACGCGAACGTCGGAGCCTCGGGGCGCATCCTGCTGCGCGTGGTGCCCTCCACGCGCCCCATCGCCGTTCCGGCCCCCGACTACGCGGTCGTGGCCCGTGGGGGGACCACGAGCATCGACGTCCTCGGCAACGACTCCGCGACCAATCCGTTCCCCTCCACGCCGCTGCGGGTCATCGACGTGCGCGGAGTGGACAGCGGCACCCTCCCCGCAGGAGTGAGCATCACGCCGAGCGAGGACCGCAGCACCCTGCGCGTGACGGTGGCCCGATCCGCGGAGCCGATCGACACCAACCTGCAGTATCAGGTCGCCGACGCAACGGGGGATCCGGATCGCTTCGCCTGGGGGTCGGTGCGCATCTCGGTGCAGGACCGGCCCGACCCCGTGACGGGCGTGCGGGTCACCGGGTTCGGCGATCGCAGCCTGACCGTGGCCTTCGACGCCGCCGGCTTCAACAACTCTCCGATCACCGGCTACACCGTCTCCCTCATCAGCGCAGCGACGGGCCAGGTGCTCGGTAGCACCCTCTGCGCGGCGACCACGTGCACGGTTCCGACGCCGGGCAACGGCGAGGGCAATGCCGTGCTCGTGCGGGTGGTGGCCACCAACGGCATCGGCGATTCGGATGCGGCGACCTCCGCCGCTCCCGCCTGGTCCGATGTCGTGCCCGGCGCCCCGGGCGCACTCTCTGCGGCTCCCCTCGACGGCGGCCTTCGCCTGAGCTGGGATGCCGTCTCGTCTCCGGCCGGCGCCACCCCCGTCGGCTCCTATGTCGTCACGGTCGGCGGCGTGGTGCTCGGCGAGCGCGGTGCAGGGGAGATCTGCGCGGCGGGGCGCTGCTCGCTCGATGCGGGCGGGCTCGCCAATGGCAGCACGGTGCCCTTCAGCGTGAGCGCCCGCAACGGCGCCTACCCGGCCCTGGCCTCGTGGAACTCCTCGTCGGCCACAGGCGTTCCGTTCGGGCCGCCCCAGGCCGGCGGCATCCGGGCCGACGTCGACGCCGGCGCCGGGGCGGTCATCGTGAGCTGGGATGCATTCAACGGCAACGGCGACCCCGTGCTCGGTTACTTCGTGCAGCGCCTGGCCTCGAGCGCTCCCGGCGATCCGCTTCCGCCGGCGCCGCCGGGGGCCTGCTCGGTCTCCTCACCCGCCCCCGGTACCGTCTCTGGACCGAGCGGCATCGTGCAGGCGGTGGATGCGGGTGCCGGCTCCGCGCGGTTCGACGGGCTGACGGACGACGACAAGAGCTACAACTTCGTGGTGTGGGGGTACAACCGTTCGGGCTGCACGCCCACTGAGGTGACGGGCGCCGTCGTACGCGAGGCGCCGGGAACCACGACCGTCGATGCCTCCGTCGTCGACGGCCAGGAGAGCCAGGACCTTCTCGTGCGCTCGGCACGTTCGACCGGAAACGCGAAGCGCTTCGACCTGCGACTGGTCGACGCGGGAGGCAACCCAGTGGGGGGCGCCGTGGTCGAGGACGTCAGCCTTCCGGCCACGCCCAGGACGCTGTTCTCCCGTCCCTGGGGTGAGACCCTGCGCGTCCAACTGCGTGGGTGCACGTCGTGGGGAACCTGCGGCGACTGGTCGGACACCGCGCCGGCCAACCCGGAGCCGTCGCTGACCTGGCACGCCGAGGGCCAGTCCTACGACCCGGCGACCGGCGTCTGGTCGTGGACGAACGCGCCCGGCAACGGCACCGCCTTTCCGGCGAGCTTCCGGTGCGGCCTGGAGGGCAGCGACGGCAGCGACGCGCAGAGCGCGAACAGCTGCGCGGTTGCCGGTGCGACGCCGGACGCGCACGTATGGTTGGAGATCACGATCAATTCCCTGACGAGGCGGTACGAACAGTGACGATGACCGGAGTTCCGGCGAACATCATGACCCCCGACGAGGCCGCCTGGTTCGCCGGCGTGTTCGACAAGCTCGTCGCGGGAGTCGAGCACGTTCTGCTCGGCAAGACGCACGTCATCCGCCTCGCCTTCACGGCGCTGCTCAGCGAAGGTCACCTGCTGCTCGAGGACGTGCCGGGAACGGGCAAGACCTCGCTCGCCCGGGCGGTGGCCGAGAGCGTGGGCGGCACGAGCAATCGCGTGCAGTTCACGCCCGACCTGCTTCCCGGCGACATCACCGGCGTCTCCATCTACGACCAGCGCTCCACCCGATTCGAGTTCCACCGCGGTCCGGTCTTCGCCAACATCGTGCTCGCGGATGAGATCAACCGCGCCAGTCCGAAGACGCAGTCCGCGCTGCTCGAGGTCATGGAGGAGGGGCAGATCACCATCGACGGCGTGACGCACCGCCTCGACCTGCCCTTCATGGTCATCGCGACCCAGAACCCCGTCGAGCAGGCGGGCACGTACCGGCTGCCCGAGGCCCAGCTCGACCGGTTCATCATGCGCGCCTCCATCGGATACCCCGACCATGCCTCGACCCTGCGCATCCTCGAGGGCGCGGACCGGCGCGCCCACGAGGTCGTCGTTCCGGCGATCGTGCCCGCTGCCACGGTCGTGCAGATGGCCGCCGTCGCCCGCACGGTGCACGTGGATGCGAGCATCAACGACTACGTCTCCCGTCTCGTGCAGGCCACCCGGCATGCCCAGGAGGTGCGCCTCGGCGTGAGCGTGCGGGGCGCACTCGCCCTCGTCCGAACTGCCAAGACGCTGGCTGCGGCCAATGGGCGCCACTACGTCATCCCCGACGACGTCAAGACGATGGCCGAGCCGGTGCTGGCCCACCGGCTCATCCTCGACGCCGAGGCGGAGTTCGACGGCGTCAGCCCGAGCAGCGTGATCTCGCAGCTGCTCATCGAGACGCCGCCGCCGAGCGACAGGCTCACCGTGTGACGCAGACCTCCGCAGAGGCGACTGCGCTCGATCGCCTCGACGTGCCGCGGGAGGGCGCACTCGCCGTGGCGATCGAACAGCTCGTGCGCGCGTCGGGCGCCGTGGGCCGGTCCCTCAGAGCGGCCGGCCGATTCGTCGGGGGCACCGTCACCGCCTTCGGCTGGTGCATCGTGGCGAGCGTCGTCGTCGGCTTCGCCGTCGGCTACTGGCTCGGCTGGAGTGAGTTCGTCGCCATCGGATGGGGCGCGCTCGTGCTGCTGTGCATCAGCGCCCTCTACCTCGTCGGACGTGACACCTATCGCATCCGGCTGTCGCTGCCCCTCGACCGGGTCGTCGCGGGTGAGCGCGCGCCCGGTGAGGTCATCCTCGAGAACCCCCGCCGGCGCAGGCTCGGATCGCTCTGGGTCGAGGTTCCGGTCGGAGAGGGCCTGGCGGAATTCCATGTCGCCGGGGTGGCGAGCGGCCAGTCCGAGAGCGAGGTCTTCCTCGTGCCGACCGAACGGCGGGGAGTGATCTCGGTGGGACCGGTGCGCACCATCCGCGGCGACCCGGTCGGCCTGCTGCGGCGGGAACTGACCTGGAGCGATCGCGTCGAGCTGTTCGTGCACCCGCGTACCGCCGCGATCCCGAGCCTGTCAACGGGAATCCTGCGCGACCTGGAGGGCGCGCCGACCCGCGACATCACCGACAGCGACGTCTCCTTCCATGCCCTGCGCGAGTACATGCCCGGAGACGACCGGCGTTTCATCCACTGGCGCAGCTCCGCCAAGACGGGCACCTACATGGTGCGCCAGTTCGAGCAGACCCGGCGCAGCCATATCCTCGTCGCCCTGAGCACGCAGGCCGCCGACTACGCGAGCGAGGAGGAGTTCGAACTTGCCGTCAGCGCGGCCGGCTCCCTCGGCGTCTACGCCATCCGGGACGGACGCACGGTCTCGGTGGTGGTCGGTGAGCGCACGCGTACTCGGATGCCCCGGCTGCGCGAGCTGCGCACCGACAGCCGCACGCGGCTGCTCGACGACCTGACCGTCGTGTCCCGCGACGCAGCAGCGGCGCGACTGGTCGATGTGGCCCGTTCGATCGGCCGGCGCACCTCGGGCGCTTCCGTGGCCTTCCTGCTGTGCGGGTCCATGACGCCGATCGCGGCGCTGCGACAGGCTGCGGCAGCCCTTCCGCCCGGTGTCGAGGTGATCGCCGTGCTGTGCGAGCCCGGCGTGGTGCCCGCGCTCAAGCGCATCGCGGAGCTGACCGTGGTCAGCATCGGCTTCCTCGACGACTTGCAGAAGTCGCTCGCCCGGACGGCGGCACTCTGATGGTGACCCGGGTCCGGCTCTCCGGCACGACCGTTCTCGGCAACGCCGTGGCGCTCACCGCTGCCATCGGGCTGGCCGTGCTGACGCTCTGGCCGGTGTACGAGTCGCCCGCCTTCGTCTGGGCCGTTCTCGGCAGCGCCCTGGCCGGAATGGCGATCGCGGTCCTCGGCGCCCGCTACCGCTGGTCGGCGCTGATCGTGCTGTTCGCGGTCATCGGCTGCTACCTGCTCATCGGGGTTCCCCTCGGCATCCCGTCGCTCGCGACATTCGGCATCCTGCCCACGCCGCAGGGGATCACGTCTCTGCTCGTGGCGACGGCAGAGAGCTGGAAGCAGTTGCTGACCATCGTGACACCGGTCGGCTCCTACCAGGCGCTGCTGGTGCCCGTGGTGATCCTCGTGCTCGTGACGGCATCCGTGGGCATGAGTGTCGCGCTGCGCGCCCGCAGGCCCGAGCTGGCCGCGCTCTGCCCGCTCGTCCTCTACGTCGCGGCCATCGCCTTCGGTCCCACGAGCGCCCAGGCCCCCGTGCTCGGAGCCCTCGGGCTCGGCGTGGTGCTCGTGCTGTGGTCTATGTGGATCCACCGCCGTCGCCGGGCACGGGCGATCGCGCTCATGGCGCGTCGCGGCACCGCCGTGCGCGAGAGCACGGCCCGGCGCAGCATCCAGGCCACGCGCACGCTCGCCGGCGCGCTCGTCGTCGTCGCGATCGCCGTCGCCGGTGGTGCAGCCGGGTCGGCGGCGTACCCGGTGAACGACGCTCGGGAGGTGCTGCGCCGACACACCGTCGCACCCTTCGACCCCCGCGACTACCCGAGCCCGCTCTCGGCGTTCCGCAGCTACCTGCAGGCCGACCGGGCTGATGCGACCATGATGACCGTGTCGGGCCTGCCGGCCGGCGGCCGGGTGCGCCTGGCCGCGCTCGACACCTACGACGGGGTCGTCTACTCGGTCGGAAGTGCGCAGACGGCCAGCGCATCCGGCTCGTTCACGAGGCTCCCGTACCGGCTCGACCAGAGCGCCGTCCGCGGCCGGCCGGTGAGCATCGGAGTGAGCATCGGATCGTACGAGGGCGTCTGGGTACCCGGCGCCGGGCGGCTGGAGTCGATCCATTTCGACGACCCCGAACGCGCGGACGCCTTCTTCTACAACGACAACGCCGGCACCGGCGCGGTGATCGGCGGACTCTCGCGAGGCGACAGCTACCAGAGTTCGGCTGTCGTACCCGCAGCGGCCGACCAACTGGCCGCCCTTCGCCCCGGTACGGCCGTGCTGCCGCCACTGCCTGCCGAGCCCGACGGCGTCGCCGAGAAGCTCGCATCCTGGGTGGATCCCGATGAGACGCCCGGCAACCAGCTGGCGGCGATGGTCGCCGGCATCAAGCGCGAGGGCTACGTCAGCCACGGCCTGCGCGACGATGAGCCCGTCAGTCGCTCCGGTCATGCCGCCGACCGCATCGCCCAGCTCGTTCAGGAGCGGCCGATGGTGGGCGACGGCGAGCAGTATTCGGTGCTGGCCGCCCTCATGGCCAGGATGATCGGCTTCCCCGCACGCGTGGTCATGGGCTTCGCGCCGACGGTGGCCGCCGATTCGGGGTCCGTGGCGATCAAGGGCAGCGACGTCTCGGCCTGGATCGAGGTGCAGGACGAGCAGGGCTCGTGGGTCGGCATCGACCCGAACCCCGAGCCTCGCCCGATCCCCGCCCCGGAACCCGACCAGCCGAATGTCGTCTCCCGGCCCCAGGTCGTGGTTCCGCCGCCGCCTGCGGAACCTCCGCAGAGTCCGGCCAACGCCGACCCCCAGCGCAATCCGGGGGAGGAGGACGCCGCTCTCGACCCGTTCCTGGCTGTGCTCCTCGTGGTCGCGCAGGTTCTCGGATGGGTCGTGCTCGTGGGGGCGATCCTGCTCAGCCCGTTCGTCGCCATCGTCGCCGCCAAGCTGCGCCGGCGCCGCCTGCGCCGCTCTGGCCCGACCCCGACGGCCCGGATCGAGGGAGGGTGGCGGGAGTTCACCGACTCCGCCCTGGACCGTGGTTTCGGCCTGAGCGCGTCGGCCACGCGCTCCGAAGCGGCCGCCGTCGTCGGCGGCATCCGCCCGCTCGTGCTCGCGGCCAGCGTCGACCGGGCCGTGTTCGCACCGGAGCCGCCCACGACGGATGACGTCGAGGCCGTCTGGCGGGACGTGGACGTTCTGCGTGCCGACCTGGACGAGCGGCTGACCCGATGGCAGCGGATACGTGCGGCCGTCTCCCTGCGCTCCTTCCGCCGTTACATTGGAACCGGGAAGGAGGGCTCGTGAACTGCCGGATCTGCGGGGCCGCCCTGCCAGAGGGTGCGATGTTCTGCGGCGAATGCGGCAGCTCGACGACCGCGACGCCGCTCACCCGCTCACGGCCGGATCCGCGCCCGCAGGACACCAGCCGCATCGAACCGTTGCCGCCGCACCTGTCCGGCGGCGATCCGCACGCCGAGTCGCCGCACGTGGAGGCGCCGCACGTGGAGGCGCCGCCCGCCGAGCCCGCCGCCGAGGCGGTGTGGACGCAGGAGCTGGCGCCGCCACGGCGCACGGCCCCGTCCTTCACGCTGGCCTTCAGCACGGGTGCCGTCGCCATCGTGAGCGGAACCGGGCTCATCGGCCGTCGACCCCTCCCGCAGCCGGGTGAGGCGTTCGACCAGCTGGTGCCGGTCGAGGATGCCGAACGGTCCGTCTCCAAGACCCATCTCGAGTTCGGCACCCACGACGGGGAGCTGTGGGTGAGCGATCGCTACTCAGGCAACGGCACGCTCATCCGCCGGCCCGATGGGACGGTGCTGCGGTGCGAGGCGGGCCGGCGCTACCTCGTTCCCCGTGGGAGCAGGGTCGACATCGCGGAGTTGTTCTTCACGGTGCGCTGATCCTGCACACCGGCGCCGATGCGCGTCGATCCTCACGGCCCGAGAACCTCCGACGACAGGGGAGGGTCGGCCGTGCTCGGCTGGAGTCGTGAGCACGGGCCTGCCATCAGAGCGGGTGCTCCGGCTGCCGCCGCGCGAGACGCCGCCGCCACGACCCGCCTTCCCGCTGCTCGCGAGCATCGCGCCCATGCTGGTGGCCGGTGCGCTGTTCGCCATCACCCGTTCGCCGTTCGCGCTGCTGTTCGCCGTCTTCGGACCGGTCGCCGCGGTCGCCGCGCTGCTGGATGCCGCACGCACCCGCCGCCTCGCCGCCCGGCGGGCCGGCCGGGCCGAGAGCGAGGCGCTCGATGAGCTCTGCCGGCGTATCGACGACGCGCACGAACGCGAGCGACGCGCCGCGTGGGAGGCGCACCCGAGCGCGGCGACGAGCCTGCTGAGGGGTGAGAGCGACGTGCGGCGGTGGAAGGCGAGCGAGCCCACGTCCGTGGTCCTCGGCACGGCAGAGCTGCCCAGCGGCATCCGCGTCGAGCACGACGGCGAGCCTCACGAGCCCGGTGATCCCCGCGATGCCGGCGATCCCCGGGTGGCTGTCCTCGATCGTGCGGCTGTCGCGGCCGGCATGCCCCTCGTCGTCTCGGTCGCCGGCGGCATCGGGATCATCGGGGTGCAGCGGCTCGGCCGCGCACTGGCGCGCGGAATCGTACTGCAGCTCTGCACGGAGCTCTCACCGGCGCGGCTCGGGGTGCGCTGCGATCTGGAGGAGCCCTGGCTCCGGTCGCTGCCGCACCGGGTCGGCGCCGCGCCGGCATCCGGAGCCGTCACCGTGCTGCTGCGTTCGGAACGGGGTGCCGCGCCCGCCGACGCCCTCACCATCGCGCTCGGGTCCTCCCTCGCCGCGCTGCCCGAGGGCTGCCGTACGGTCGTCGCGGTGCGCGGTCCGGCCGAGGCGGAGGTGCTCACCGGGGACGGAGCCGGACGGAGCTTCGTACCCGAACTCGTCAGCGAACAGCAGGCCGATGCGCACGCGAGATCGCTTCGAGCATCCGCCGCCCGGCTCGCCCAGCCGGATCTGCCCGCCGAGGCGGCGTGGGAGAGCCTTCCAGCGGCGCCCCGAGAGGGACTCGCAGCGACGCTCGGCGTGAGCCCTGACGGGCCGCTCGTGATCGACCTCGTGTGTGAGGGTCCGCACGCGCTCGTCGGCGGCACCACCGGCAGCGGCAAGAGCGAACTGCTCATCACCTGGATCGTCGGCATGGCCGTCGGCCGTTCCCCGGATGAGTTCGCCTTCCTGCTCGTGGACTTCAAGGGCGGTGCCACGGCGAGCGCGGTGCAGGCCCTCCCGCACTGCATCGGCGTCGTCACCGATCTCGACGGTGCGCTGGCCGAGCGGATGCTCCTCAGCCTCGCCGCGGAGCTCCGGGAACGCGAACGCATCCTCGCCAACAACGGCGTTCCCGACATCGCGCGGCTGCGCGGGGGAACACTGCCGCGCCTGGTGGTGGTCGTCGACGAGCTCGCGGCGCTCCTGTCGGCGGCGCCGGCCGCCCACGAGCTGCTCGCCGACATCGCGGCCCGCGGGCGCTCCCTCGGCGTACACCTGATCCTCTGCGGGCAGCGGCCGGCCGGCGTCGCCCGGGAGTCGCTGCTCGCCAACTGCGGGTTGCGGATCTGCCTGCGAGTGACGGTGCCCACCGACAGCACCGCCATGATCGGAACCCCGCAGGCGGCCGGGATCGAGCGCTCGATGCCGGGTCGGGCATTTTTGGGGAGCCCCGCAGGGCCGATCGAGTGCCAGCTCGCCGTCGTCGCCCCGGTGAGTCTCGCCTCCGTCGCCTCCCGCAGCCACGCAGGACCGAGGCCACGACGGGCGTGGCTGGCGCCGCTTCCCGCGGAGATCCGCAGCGACGCGCCCATCGTCGAGGAGACCGTCCGGTGGGATCCGGTGCCATCCGGAGCCGTGCTGCTCGGCCTCTGCGACGATCCGGCGTCCCAGCGCCGTCGAACGGCCTCCTGGTCGATGCATGCCGGTGCGCTCCTCGTGGTCGGCAGTGCCAAGGCGGGGTGCTCGAACGTGCTGGAGCTGATCGCCGGCGGTGGAGGACATCCGCTCGTGCGTGATGAGGCTGCGCTGTGGGATGCGCTCGCGGGACCGCCCGGCGGCGCCGCCGCAGCACCGCTCCTGATCGACGACTTCGACGTGCTGCTGGAGCGGATGGACCTGGAATATCGACAGGCGGCGCTTCCCGCGCTCGCGGCGCAGATCCGGTCGGGGCGCCCGGTCGCGGTCGCCACCCGTCGACCCGCCCAGCTGGGCGGCCTCGTCGGGCTGTTCGACCAGCGACTGGTACTGCGGCTGACCGAGCGCACCGACCACGTGGCTCTCGGCGCCCCGGGGGTGCTCTGGGATCCGCGCTCAGCCGTGGGCTCCGGCACCTGGAAGGGGCTCGCGTTCCAGGCGCTGCGCGCGCCCTCCGGTCTCCCGACGCCGAGCTCCCCATCGACGAGCTCGCCGCTTCCGCCCGCCGATCGTACCCTCGTCGTCGTCTCCTCCCGGCCGGCGGTGACCGCCGCCGCCCTGCGGGCAGCAGGCCGCGCCGTCATGCTACTGAGCGGAGGCCGCGGACTGGACGTCGCCGCATCCGGTGCAGGAACGGCCATCGTCGGCGATCCGGATGCGTGGCAGGCCGAGTTCTCGGCGTTCACGGCACTGCGCCGCGAGTGCGCCGTGCTCTTCCACGGCTGCTCCCTGGCGGATTACCGTCTCCTGGCGCGGACGCGGGAACTGCCTCCGCTGCTCACCGGCGACAGCGGCCTCGCGTGGCTGCGCGACGTCGAGGGCGTCACCGTGCGCACCCGGCTTCCGGGCGGGACGTACGGCTAGGCCAGGGCGGCGGCCGGCTCGAGGGCGTCGACGCCGTTGGCGGCGGCGACGCCGGCGTTGTAGACGGCACCCCCGTGAACATTGAGCCCGAGGGCCAGCGCGGGGTCGGCGCGCAGGGCGTCGCGCCAGCCGGAACCGGCGATCGCCCGCACGTAGGGCAGCGTCGCGTTCGTGAGCGCGAACGTCGAGGTGTGGGGCACGGCGCCCGGCATGTTGGCCACGCAGTAGAACAGCGACTCGTGCACGACGAAGGTGGGGTCATCGTGCGTGGTCGGCCGGGAGTCCTCGAAGCAGCCGCCCTGGTCGACCGCGATGTCGACGAGAACGCTGCCGGGTCGCATCCTGGCCACCATCTCGTTGGTCACGAGCTTGGGCGCCTTCGCTCCCGGTACGAGCACCGAGCCGATGACGAGGTCGCTCTCGACGACTGCCTTGTCGACCTCGAAGCGGTTCGAGGCGATCGTGCGGATGCGGCCGCCGAAGAGGGCGTCCAGTTCGCGCAGCCGGAAGAGGTTCGTGTCGATCACCGTCACCTCTGCGCCGAGGCCAACGGCGATCTGCAGGGCGTTCGTTCCGGCCACGCCGCCGCCGAGGATGGTGACCCTGGCCGATGAGGTGCCGGGGACGCCGGGAACGAGCAGCCCCGGGCCGCCGTTGGGCTTCAGCATGGCGTTGGCGCCGACGAGAGGAGCCAACCGACCGGCGACCTCGCTCATCGGCGCGAGCAGGGGGAGGGCACGACTGGGCAGCTGCACGGTCTCGTAGGCGATCGCCGTGATGCCCGAGGTGAGCAGCGCCCGGGTCAGTTCCGGCTCGGCGGCCAGGTGCAGGTAGGCGAACAGCACCAGGTCATCGCGGAAGAAGCGGTACTCCGAGGCGATCGGCTCCTTCACCTTCAGCAGAACGTCGGCCCGGCCCCACACCGACTCGGCGTCGGGGGCGATCTCCGCTCCCGCGCGCTCGTAGGCGGCATCGGGAATGGAGGACCCGCGCCCCGCGCCCGACTGCACGATGACATCGTGCCCGTTCGCGACGAGGTCGTGCACGCCGGCCGGTGTGATGGCGACCCGGAACTCGTTGTTCTTGATCTCGGTCGGAACTGCGATCCTCATGTGGCTCCTCGTGCCTCGAGCGACGGCGGCGTCGCCACCGCCAGCCTAGCTTCACGCCGTGCCGTCTCATTCGAGATCGTTCCTCATCAGGCGTGAATGCTGCTGATTCCGCACACAAGCATCGCGGAATGCAACGAATCTGTCACTAATCGGTGCGTATGGCGGCGCGGTGTGCGAATATCGTCGCACCCCGGGTTGCCCGGATTCGTGCCACCGCCGAAGGAGTTCCACCGCGTGATGACGCCCCAGATGCCCGAAGACCCCATGATCCGCTCACTCATCGCGCAGGCCCGTCGGGCGCAGCTCGGACGGCGCGCACTGCTCTCCGGAGCCGGGGCGGGCATCACGGCACTGGCGCTGGCCGCATGCTCGACCGGAGGCAGTGCCAAGCCGACCCCCGCGGCCGACAGATCGGCGTCGGACAAGAAGCTGAACTGGGCGAACTGGGCGGCGTACATCGACGAGGACGAGGCGGGCAACTACCCGACTCTCGAGGCGTTCACGAAGCAGACCGGCATCAAGGTCAACTACGACGTGGCCGTCGACGATAACAACACCTACTACGGCAAGGTGAAGGACCAGCTCGCGCTCGGCCAGGACATCGGCGCCGACGCCGTCTGCCTCACCGACTGGATGGTCGCCCGCTGGATCCGCTTCGGCTACACGCAGAAGCTCGACCACTCGAAGATGCCGAACCTGGCCAACCTCACCCCCACCCTGCAGAACGTGGACTTCGACAAGGGCCGCACGATGAGCGTGCCGTGGCAGGGCGGATTCGCCGGCGTCTGCTGGAACACCGAGAAGGTGCCGGGCGGGATCGCGTCGGTGAAGGACCTCTGGGACTCCTCCCTGAAGGGCCGTGTCGGCGTGCTCAGCGAGATGCGCGACACGGTGGGACTGATCATGCAGAGCCAGGGCGTCGACATCGGCGCAGACTGGGGCGACGACGAGTTCAGCGCGGCCAACGACGAACTGAAGAAGCAGGTCTCCGACGGCCAGGTGCGCAACATCAAGGGCAATTCCTACCTCGAAGACCTGAAGAGCGAAGACACCCTGGCCGCCATCTGCTGGTCGGGAGACATCACCGTGCTCAACAACGAGGCCGGTGGCAAGTGGCAGTTCGCGATCCCGAGCGACGGGGGCACGCTGTGGAACGACAACTTCCTCGTGCCGATCGGCTCCAGCCGCAAGGCCAACGCCGAGAAGCTCATCGACTACTACTACCAGCCCGAGGTCGCCGCCCAGGTCGCCGCCTGGGTCAACTTCATCACGCCCGTCGTGGGAGCCAAGGAGGCGGCGCAGGCCATCGACCCCGAGCTCGCCGAGAACCAGCTCATCTTCCCCTCCGCCGAGACGCTCGCCCAGACGCAGGTGTTCCGCACCCTGAGCGGGGCCGAGGAGCAGAAGTACCAGGCCGAGTTCCAGAGCGTCCTGTTGGGAGCGTGAGAGTGGCAGCGACCGAATTCGCCGATCGCGGCGCCGACCTGAGCCTCGATGGCATCCAGAAGCGCTTCCCCGGCTTCACGGCCATCGAGGACCTGAACCTCGAGATCCCGGCCGGCTCGTTCTTCGCCCTGCTCGGACCATCCGGCTGCGGCAAGACCACCACCCTGCGCCTCGTGGCCGGGCTGGAGGAGCCGACGCAGGGTCGCATCCTCATCGGGGGAACCGATGTCACCGCGACCAAGCCGCATCATCGCCCCGTCAACACCGTCTTTCAGAGCTATGCGCTGTTCCCGCACATGAGCGTGCTCGAGAACGTCGCCTTCGGCCTGCGTCGTCGCCGGGTGGCGGATGCCGGCACGCGCGCCCATGAGGCCCTGCGCCTGGTCGAACTCGACCACCTCGCCGATCGCCGGCCGCAGCAGCTCTCGGGCGGCCAGCAGCAGCGCGTGGCGCTCGCCCGGGCCATCGTGAATCGTCCCGCGCTCCTGCTGCTCGACGAGCCGCTCGGCGCCCTCGACCTCAAGCTCCGGCGCCAGATGCAACTGGAACTGAAGAGCATCCAGGAGGAGGTCGGGCTGACCTTCCTGCATGTGACGCACGACCAGGAGGAGGCCATGACCATGGCCGACACGGTCGCCGTCATGAACAAGGGCCGCATCGAGCAACTCGGCGCGCCAGAGGCGCTCTACGAGCTGCCGCGCACGGCCTTCGTGGCCAATTTCCTCGGCCAGTCCAACCTCTTCACGGGGAGCGTCGTCGAAGCCACCGGCGATCACATCGCCGTCGCGGCGGCGGGCGGACGGGTCGCCGTGCCCACGAGCCGTGCGGTGCGCCACGCCGGAACCGTGACGGTGGGCGTGCGCCCCGAGAAGCTCACGCTGCACTCCGGCCCCGTCGATGCGGAGGCGGGCCGCAACGTACTCGGGCCCGGCCGGGTCATCGACGTCTCGTTCTCCGGCGTGAGCACGCAGTACCTGGTCGCGCTTCCCGGTGCGGGCACCGTGATCGTGTTCGCGCAGAACCGCGACTTCGGACCGCTGAGCCATGTGGGCGAGGAGGTCTGGATCAGCTGGAACGTCGCGCACTCGTTCGGGCTCGCCGACGAGGCTCCCGAGGCCCCGCGATTCGTGGCAGACACCGACACGACGAGCATCGCCGCGCAACGTCGCGAGGCCCTGCTCGCCGAACTGGACGAGTAGCCCCGCGATGGCCTTCGCCGCATTCTCGACGCCGACGGCGAGCGCGGAACCCGCGCCGCGCCGCACCGGCCGCATCGCCCTCGTGCTGCTGCTACCGGGCATCCTCTACCTCGTGCTGTTCTTCCTGGCACCGCTCGTCTCGCTGCTGCTCACCTCGCTGCAGGCTCCGCGGGAATTCGGCGACATCGGCGAGTACGACTTCGCCTTCAACTGGCAGAACTACGTCGACGTCGTCGGCACCTACTGGCCGCACATCGTGCGCTCGTTCGGCTACGCCCTGGCTGCGACCGTGCTCGCCCTGCTGTTCAGCTACCCGCTGGCGTACTTCATCGGAGTCAAGGCCCGTCGGTGGCCGTTGCTGCAGAGCCTCATGCTCGTGCTCGTGATCGCCCCGTTCTTCATCAGCTTCCTGTTGCGCACCCTCGCCTGGAAGCAGCTGCTCTCCGACGAGTCCATCGTGATCACCTCACTCAAGGCGCTCTCCCTCATGGCGCCGGATGCCCACTTCACCGGCACGCCGGCAGCGGTGATCTTCGGCCTGACGTACAACTTCATCCCGTTCATGACGCTGCCACTGTTCACCACGCTCGAGCGCCTCGACACCCGCTACCTCGAGGCGGGAAGCGACCTCTACGCGAGCCCCTTCCACATCTTCCGCACGGTCACGTTGCCGCTCTCGATGCCCGGCGTCGTGGCGGGAACCCTGCTGACGTTCATTCCCGCGGCGGGGGACTACGTGAACGCGAGCCGGGACTTCCTCGGCGGCTCGGACACGCAGATGATGGGCAACGTGATCGAGGCGAACTTCCTCGTCCTGCTGAACTATCCGGCGGCCGCGGCGCTCTCGATCATCCTCATGGCGGTCATCCTGGTCTTCGTCGGCGTCTACGTGCGTCGCAGTGGAACGGAGGAGCTGCTGTGAGCGGGGAGATGCAGGCCGGAACGGTCGTCGCCGGAATGGTCGGCACGGAGGAGCTCGAGGCGGCTCCCGGTCGCACGTCGCCCGCGCGCCCGAGGGGCACGCGCTTCGGGGTCGGCTCGTGGCTGCTGCCGCTCTACGCCGTGCTCGCGTTCATCTTCCTGCTCATCCCGATCGCCTACACGTTCGTCTTCTCGTTCAACGACTCTCTCAAGTCGAACATCTCCTGGCGCGGGTTCACCCTCGACAAGTGGCTCAACGTCTGCGCCGTGCAGAACGGAGCCGTCTGCGAGTCGTTCGGCAACAGCGTCGTCATCGGCGTCGTCTCCACCGTGGTCGCGACCATCCTCGGCACGGCCATCGCGATCGCCCTGGTGCGCTACCGCTTCCGGGCCCGCTCGGCGATCAGCCTGCTGCTCTTCCTGCCGATGGCCACCCCCGAGGTCGTGCTCGGTGCCGGCCTGGCGGCGCAGTTCCTCACGCTCGGCGTGCAGAAGGGCATGCTGACGATCATCATCGCCCACATCATGTTCTGCATCAGCTTCGTCGTCGTCACCGTCAAGGCGCGCGTGGCGAGCCTGGACCCGGCGCTCGAGGAGGCCGGCCGCGACCTCTACGGATCACCCACCCAGGTGTTCTGGCGCATCACGTTCCCCCTGCTGCTGCCCGGCATCATCGCGGCGGCCCTGCTGTCGTTCGCGCTGAGCTTCGACGACTTCATCATCACGAACTTCAACTCGGGGTCGGTGATGACCTTCCCGAAGTACATCTACATCTCGGCCTCACGCGGCATCCCGGCCGAGGCCAACGTGATCGCCTCGGCGGTGTTCCTGTTCGCGATCGTGCTCGTGCTCGTGGCGCAGGTGTCGCAGGCGCTGCGCCGGCGGCGGCTCGCGCGGGGCTGACCCCTCCGCGTCGCGCGGCTCAGACGGTGGCGCGGATGCTGCCCACCCGACGCGTGCCGCCGAGCACCCAGAGATCCAGCTCCTGCAGCACGGGCTCGACCGCCGCTGCGTCGAGAGCGCCGGCCTGCACGAGCAGGCGCAGCGCCACCGCGTGCACGGCACGCGTGTTGCCGTCGAGCACCTTGAGCGCGACCGTCGTGCCGTCGGGGGCGACCACCATGACGGATCCCTCTGCGCCGTACTTCGAGAACACGCCGAGACGCTCGATGATGATCGAGTCGCCGAGTCCGGGGCCGGCGATCACCCAGGGGTGCTCGCGCACCGCCTCCGTGAGCGCGCCCGCCTCGCGGTAGAGCGCGAACGGAGAGGACGGCGTCGAGGTGGCGATGCGCTGGATGCCGTGGGCGAGCGCCGCGAGCGAGATCGCGTGCACCGGTGCACCGCAGCCGTCGACGCCGCTCGCCGACGGGCGTTCCCCCGTGAGACGTTCGAGGATGTCGAGGATGCGCTTCTGCAGCGGGTGCTCGGGCTCGAGGTAGCCCGCGAGGTCCCACCCGCTGCGCACGCACGCCGCGAGCATGGCCGCGTGCTTGCCCGAGCAGTTCATGTAGACGGGCGCGGGGGCGCCGCCGCTGCGCACGATCGCGTCACGCGCTGCGGAGTCCTGGGGGAGCGCGGGCGGGCAGCCGAGCGCCGACTCCGGAACGCCTGCCCGCGCGAGCACGCCGCGTACGAGATCGACGTGCCGAGCGGTTCCCGAGTGGCTCGCGGTGGCGATGGCGGCATCCTCACCGCGCAGGTTGACTCCGCTCGACATCACGGCGACCGCCTGGAAGGGCTTGAGGCACGATCGCGAGAACACGGGCGCCGAGACGTCGCCGAGGGTGCGGATCACCTCGCCCGTCGGCGAGAGCACGATGGCGGAGCCGGCGTGACGCGACTCGATGAAACCGCTGCGTTCCACGACGGCGAGTTCGACGGCGGCTTCGACGGCGAAGGTCTCCGACACGTCAGGCGAGGTCGGCCAGGGCGTCGGCGAGCACGCCGAGCGCATCGGTGATGAGCTCGTCGGTGACCGCGAGGCTCGGGAGGAACCGCAGCACGTTCCCGTAGGTGCCCGCGCTGAGGAACAGCACGCCCTGCTGCGCCGCGAACGTGGTGATGCGGCTCACGGCCTCGGGGTAGGGGGCCTTCGTGGTCTTCGCCGTTCCGGGCTGCACGAGTTCGATGGCGACCATGGCTCCGCGACCGCGGATCTCGCCGATGATGTCGTACCGTTCGGCGAGCTCTTGCAGGCCGGCCGTCAAGGTGCGCTCGATGCGCTCGGCCTGGGCGAGCAGGTCGCCCGCCTCGATGGCCTCGAAGACGGCGACGGCCGCGGCGCACGCGACCGGGTTGCCGCCGAACGTGCCCCCGAGTCCGCCGGGCTGTGCGGCATCCATGATCTGGGCGCGGCCCGTGACCGCGGCGAGCGGGAGTCCGCCGGCGATGCCCTTCGCGGTGAGCACGAGATCGGGCTCGAGCCCGAAGTGCTCGCTCGCGTAGTAGCGGCCGGTGCGGGCCATGCCGCTCTGGATCTCGTCGGCGATGAAGACGACGCCGTTCGCGGTGCACCACTCCTGCAGGGCGGGCAGGTAGCCGTCGGCCGGAACCATGAAGCCGCCCTCACCCTGGATGGGTTCGACGACGAGGCAGGCCAGGTCGGATGCGCCGATGACCTTCTCGAGCCACCCGATCGTGCGGGCCGCGGCATCCGCGCCCGAGAGTCCGTCGCGGTAGGGGTAGGAGCTGGGGGCGTGGTAGACGTCACCGGCGAGGGGACCGAAGCCGGTCGCGTACGGCATCGCCTTGTAGTTCATCGCCATCGTCAGGTTGGTGCGGCCGTGGTACGCGTGATCGAGCACGGCGACGGCTCGGCGGCCGGTGTACTTGCGTGCGATCTTCACACCGTTCTCGACGGCCTCGGCACCCGAGTTGACCAGCACGCTCTTCTTCGCCCAGTCGCCAGGGGTGTGCTCGGCGAGCAGCTCGGCGACGCGCACGTACTCCTCGTACGGAGTGATGGTGAACAGGGTGTGGATGACGTCCTGCAACTGCGACGCGGCGGCCTGGACCACCCCGGCCTCGGTGTGGCCGACGGTCGTCACGCCGATGCCGGCTCCGAAGTCGACGAACTGGTTGCCGTCGACGTCGACGAGCACCGCGCCGTTCGCCTTCTCGATGTAGACGGGAAGGGTGGAGGAGACGCCGCTGGAGACGACGGCCGAACGGCGCTCGTGGATGGCGCGGGACCGCGGCCCCGGAACCTCTGTGATGATGCGACGCTCCTGGGGAACGCTGTAGACCGGGGTTTCGAGGGTGGCGGTGGGCTCAGTCATGGTGCCCCAAGCCTACCGTTCGCCGCTCCGCTCGGGCGTACGAGCGAGGTCGGATCGGCGCCCGGATGCGCCCCCAGCCAGCGGATCAGTAGCCGGGGACAGCGGGCGGGGTGTGCGGTGCGATCGGGCGGCCGTGTGCGGCACGGATGCTCTCGTGCGCCTGGTCGCGGCCATCGAGCGTCGCAGCCTCGGCATCCTGCTGGGACCAACGCCGGATGGCCGCCACCCAGCGCCCGTCGCGGTCGAGGGCGGCGAGTTCGTCTCCGTGCTCGAGCCGCTGGTGGGCCAGATGCTCGTCATCGCTGCTGTGGTCGAGCACCCGGGTGTCACGGATGGCCCAGAAGATGAGCGGGTTCATGTCGTGCTCCGTCGCCTCGCGCCGGCGGCGATACCCGTCACCGGCTATATCTATTCACCGGTTACAGGCTAACGTAACCATCAACGGCTGTACAGTGGTTTCATGACGGATGGCGGAAACGTGCCGGAGCGTGGCGCGAACGGCCCGTCGGAGCGCGCGCAGGAGCTCATGATCGCGTTCCTGAACTCGGTGGATATCGAGGAGGGCACCGACGAGATCACCACGCCGACCGAGCTCGAGGCTTGGGCGCGGGCGCGGGGCCTCACGGGTGGTGACCTCGGCCAGGTCCGAGAGCTGCGGGGGGCGCTGCGCTCCCTGGCGAGCGGCGAGCCGGTCGAGTCCCCCGCGGCGAGCGTTCCGATCCGACTCACCGGCGGTACGGTGCAGGCCCAGGCGAGCACCGTCTGCGAGGCGGTGCTCGCGAGCGCCTTCACGCTGAGCATTGAGGGCCGCCTGGGACGCATCAGGCTCTGCCGTGCCGAGGACTGCGCTTACGCGTTCTACGACCGCTCCCGCAACGGATCGCGCGCGTGGTGCGACATGGGGCTCTGCGGCAATCGTGCGAAGGCGCGCAGCTACCGGGAGCGACGGCCGTAGGGCGAAGCCGCGCGCGGGTTCGTCTGCCGGGGAGTCAGGCGCCGTCCCCGATCCAGCGCGGCGGTCTGCACGGCTGCCCGCCGACGATGTTCGCGCACGGTCCGAAGATCGTGGGGTAGGGCTGGGCGGTCGGGTCTCCGAACCACTTCGTGTAGAGCATCCAGAAGTTCAGGTTGCCGTGCGACGAACAGGCGTCTCCCTCCCCGCCGAGGTCAGCGAGGGCGGCATCGTTGGGCTGGTACGGCGTGTAGTTGTACAGGTTGGCGGTCGCCTGGTTGCGGATGCCCACCTCTGCGGCGCCGCAGGCGGCATCCGGGTCGAAGCTCACCGGAACCGAGCCGACGTGGTAAGCCCTCGCGGGATGCTGGGTGTACTGACGGAACTGCCAGGCGGCGCTGTAGACCTGGTTGAAGAAGCCGAAGTAGTCGGCGTCGCAGTCGGCGGTGTCGGGGCACGCGTACCCGGTCGCGCGCAGGTAGCCGCGTGCGTCGGGGCGGGTGAGCAGCGACTGCTCCTTCTGCAGCAGCACGAGCAGCGTGCGCGGACTGATGCCGCACGCCTTCGCCACCCGGGTGATGATGCGCGCGGCCGACTCGTCGGCGGCTCCCCGGTAGGCGCTGCAGTGTCCCGGCTCCTGTGCCGGCTTGCTCGTCGTGGTCTCGGTGTAATCGGCCAGGCAGGGGGAGTCGTCCTTGGGACGGCAGGCGATGCTCTCGAGGAACTCCTGTACCTGTCGCGAGGTCATCGCGTCCGCATTGAAGAAGTTGTAGTCGCTGACGATGAAGCCGGGGTCGAAGTCGTCGGCGTCGCGTGGCAGCCTGCCCCCGTCGACGGCGACGAGCGGATGCTGCCGGATTCCGGCGTCCGTGTGGCTGCCCTGCGCCACCGCGGAGGGGGCGGGAGCCGCCACCGTGAGAACGGCGAGCGTGAGCGCCGTCGCGATCACTGCGATGATGCCGCGCATCCGCGGCAGCCTGCTGTTCCCCACGGCGCACACCCTACCGGCGGCGGCTGGGAGCAACGCGGGACTCAGCGTCGCTCGCGGGGCAGCACCCGATCCACGAGGCGGGCAACGCCCGAGGGCGGAACCTCGTTGTACGCGTCGGCGAGCTCCTGGCCGCTGAGGGCGTGGATGGCCGCCATGATGTCGTCGGTCGCATGCCGACGGGCCCGACCCGACGTCGCCGGCCCGTGCACGCTCAGGTCGAGCGGCTCGCCGAAGGCGACGGTGAAGCGGCGCGGCCGCGGCACGTTGGTGCCGACGGGCTGGATGCGCTCGGTTCCGCGCAGGCCGACGGGCACGACTGTGGCCCCAGTCGACAGCGCGAGGAAGGCCACCCCGGTACGACCCTTGTACAGCCGGCCGTCCAGCGACCGGGTTCCCTCGGGATAGAGGGCGAACGCGCCTCCGGAGGCGAGGATGCGGGTGCCGATCTCGAGCGACTCCTGGCCGGCCGCGCCGGCACCTCGCTCGACGGGTACGACCCCGATGGAGCGGAAGAACCAGCGGATGACGGACCCCTTGACCCCGGTCCCCTCGAAGTACACGGACTTGGCCATGAACTGGAGTCGTCGGGGAGCTCCGATCGGAATGGCGATGCTGTCGATGAACGAGAGGTGGTTGCTCGCGAAGATGACCGGTCCGCTGCGGGGAACGTTGCGTCGACCCAGGATGCGCGGCCGGAAGTAGAGCATCACGAGAGGCCACAGCAATGCCTTGCAGAACGCGTAGAGAAAGCCGGGCCGGGGAACGGCAGCGCTCGGCGCCGGGCTCTCGTCGACCATCCTTCAACGGTATACCCGGTGTATGCCGCCGCCGGCATCTAGGCGGAGGCCGAGCACCGGTGGCCAGGTCAGAAGGGTGGTTCGTCGGTGTCTTTGCTGTACCCGGTGGGGGTGGTGATGGTGAGGGTGCCGGCTCGGTTTCGTTCGTATTGGAACCGGGTTTCGTGTTTGACGGTGTGGCCGGGTTCGCAGAGGTTGGCGAGGTTGGTCTCGTCGGTGGTGCCGCCGTATTGCCAGTCGTGGGAGTGGTCGATGTCGCATTCCTTGGCGGGCCGGTTGCAGCCGGGTTCCGCGCAGGTGCGGTATTTCAGTCGCAGCCAGTCCCGCATCTCACGTGTCGGCCGGTACCGGGTGCGACCCAACGCCAGCTTGATGCCGGTGAAGGGGTCGGTGGCGATCCGCCGGAAACTGGGGGCCTGGGCGAACAGGGCCCGGGCGGTGTCATCATCGATGATGCCGTACCCCTCCAGCGTGGCCGCGTCCGCGGCGGCGATCTGCCGGGCAGCCTCCGCCCCGGCCTCACCAGCACCTTCGTCGGTGCCGATGAGTCGGAGGACGGGGACGGTGACGAACACTTCGGTGCGCACCTGGTAGGGGGTGCCGGCTCGAGGGTGTCAGATTCTCTGTGTAAGAGCTGGCGGGTCGGTCTGA
>NZ_JBBELO010000023.1:0-17887 GCF_037404875.1 Rathayibacter sp. YIM 133350 | reverse complement strand
GCTCCCCGGAGGTTCTCCTCACGTCAAGCCCGAAACGCCACCAACCTCATGGCCGGGTACACCTAGTCGCGGGTGAGCTTGCGGTACGTCGAGCGCGAGGGCTTCGCCGCATCCGGTCCGAGGCGCTCGACCTTGTTGGCCTCGTACGCCTCGAAGTTGCCCTCGAACCAGTACCAGTTCGCCGGGTTCTCCTCTGTGCCCTCGTAGCTGAGGATGTGCGTGGCGATGCGGTCGAGGAACCAGCGGTCGTGGGTGATGACCACGGCGCAGCCGGGGAACTCGAGCAGTGCGTTCTCGAGGCTCGAGAGCGTCTCGACATCGAGGTCGTTCGTGGGCTCGTCGAGCAGCAGCAGGTTGCCGCCCTGCTTCAGCGTGAGCGCGAGGTTCAGCCGGTTGCGCTCTCCACCCGAGAGCACGCCGGCC
This sequence comes from Rathayibacter sp. YIM 133350, assembly GCF_037404875.1. Classification (NCBI taxonomy): domain Bacteria; kingdom Bacillati; phylum Actinomycetota; class Actinomycetes; order Micrococcales; family Microbacteriaceae; genus Rathayibacter; species Rathayibacter sp. YIM 133350. The sequence continues at coordinate 17,464 of NZ_JBBELO010000023.1, read as the reverse complement.
GGCTTCTGCTGGTCGGGCCCCTTGAACCCGAACGTCGATACGTAGGCGCGCGAGGGCACCTCGGTCTTGCCGACCTGGATGTAGTCAAGGCCGTCGCTGACGACCTCCCACAGCGTCTTCTTGGGGTCGATGCCGCCGCGGGTCTGGTCGACGTAGGAGATCTCGACGGTCTCGCCGATCTTCACCTCACCGCTGTCGGCGGGCTCGAGCCCCACGATGGTCTTGAACAGGGTCGTCTTTCCGACGCCGTTGGGACCGATGATGCCGACGATGCCGTTGCGGGGAAGGGAGAAGCTGAGGCCGTCGATGAGCGTGCGGTCGCCGAAGCCCTTGTCGAGGTTCTTGACCTCGAGCACGAGCGAGCCCAGGCGCGGGCCCGGCGGAATCTGGATCTCCTCGAAGTCGAGCTTGCGCGTGCGCTCCGACTCCTGCACCATCTCCTCGTAGCGGGCCAGGCGAGCCTTCGACTTGGCCTGGCGACCCTTCGAGTTGGAGCGCACCCAGTCCAGTTCCTCGCTCAGGCGGCGGGCGAGCTTGGCATCCTTCTTGCCCTGAACCTCGAGGCGCTCGCGCTTCTTCTCGAGGTAGGTGGAGTAGTTGCCCTCGTAGGGGTAGAGGCGGCCGCGGTCGACCTCGGCGATCCATTCCGCGACGTGGTCGAGGAAGTACCGGTCGTGGGTGACGGCGAGAACGGCGCCGTGGTACTTGGAGAGGTGTTGCTCGAGCCACTGCACGCTCTCGGCATCGAGGTGGTTCGTGGGCTCGTCGAGCAGCAGCAGGTCGGGCTTCTGCAGCAGCAGCTTGCAGAGCGCGACGCGGCGCTTCTCACCTCCGGAGAGGTGCTCCACCTTCTCGTCGCTCGGGGGGCAGCGCAGCGCGTCCATCGCCTGCTCGAGCTGGGAGTCGAGGTCCCAGGCATCCGCGTGGTCGATGTCCTCCTGCAGGGTGCCCATCTCGGCGAGCAGCGCGTCGAAGTCGGCGTCGGGCTCGGCCATGAGGGCGGAGATCTCGTTGAAGCGGTCGACCTTGACCTTGATCTCGCCGAGACCCTCCTGCACGTTCTCGAGAACCGTCTTGTTCTCGTCGAGCTCCGGCTCCTGCATGAGGATGCCGACGCTGTACCCGGGGCTCAGCTTCGCCTCGCCGTTGGACGGCGTGTCGAGCCCGGCCATGATCTTCAGGATCGTGGACTTGCCGGCACCGTTGGGGCCGACGACACCGATCTTGGCGCCCGGCAGGAACGCCATCGTGACGTCGTCGAGAATGAGCTTGTCGCCGACAGCCTTGCGGGCGCGGACCATGGAATAGATGTATTCGGCCATATCGCCCATAAGTCTACGGGGAGGCCGGGCCCGCCCCCTCAGTAGGGCGGCATCCGGACCGGAGAACTACCAGTCGATCGGTCGCGTGGTGCCCACGAGGCAGGTGCCCTGACCCGTCGGGGCCGCCACGATGCTGTGATAGCCACCCGATGCCGGTCCGTACTGGCCGATGAGGCATTGGCCGTTGAACAGCACCGAGAACTGCACCGAATCCGCCGCGAGGTCGACGGCGGTGCGATCGGGAGTGACCTGCATGGCCGTCTTGTCGAATCCGCCGGCCACGAGGGCATCGACGAAGTCGCGGCCACCGGCCGCGTTGTTCGCTGCGATCACCCGATTGTTGACGAGATCGAAGTAGGCCAGGTTCTCGCCGGCCGACAGCTTCGGCGCCAGCGTCGGCTCCGGCGCGGGGGTGGGGGTGGCCGGCGCGCTCGCGGGAGTCGACGATGCCGTGTGCGAGGGCTTCGGGGCCGGCGAGCCGGTGCAGGCGGTGAGCGCGACGGCGGTGATCAGCGCGAGCGCGATCGCCCGCCCCCCAGTTGCAGTCCGCACGCTTCGCCCTTCGCTTCGCTCGTCCACCCGGCCGACGAAGCGGCCCGCGAAGAAGTCTACGGGCGCTCCCTTGCCTGTGCGTGACGGGCGGGAGGACAGCCCCGCGCCGCTCGTGCCCAGGGCGCGGGGCCGCCTTTCCACGATGCGGGCTTCCCGCGGGCCCGGCGACGGCACGCCATCACCTGTGGAGGCGGCTGCGGCGAAGGCCTGCTGGGAAGGACGCCCGAAGGCTCGCGGATGCTGCGCCATAGAGTAGCGATATGACCTACGTCGCCATTCCGGAACGCTACGACACCATGAATTACCGCCGCACGGGCCGCAGCGGCCTCAAGCTGCCCGCCCTCTCGCTCGGACTCTGGCACAACTTCGGCCACGAGCGCTCAATCGACGTGCAGCGCGCCATCCTTCGCCGGGCCTTCGACCTCGGTGTCACGCATTTCGACCTCGCCAACAACTACGGCCCCCCGCCCGGGTCAGCAGAGACGAACTTCGGGCGGGTCTTCGCCGAGGACTTCCGTCCCTACCGCGATGAGCTGATCATCTCGACGAAGGCCGGGTACGACATGTGGCCCGGTCCCTACGGAGATTTCGGCTCCCGCAAGTACCTCCTCTCCTCGCTCGACGCGAGCCTGGGTCGCATGGGCCTGGACTACGTCGACATCTTCTACTCCCACCGTCCCGACCCGGAGACGCCGATCGAAGAGACGATGGGAGCCCTCGCGTCGGCGGTGCATCAGGGCAAGGCGCTCTACGTGGGCATCTCGAACTACGATCCCGACCAGACACGCGCCGCTGCTGCCGCCATCGCGGAGCACAAGGTTCCCCTGCTCATCCATCAGCCGCGGTACTCGATGTTCGACCGGCACATCGAGGACGGGCTCTTCCCGGTGCTCGATGAACTCGGCATGGGCAGCATCGTGTTCTCGCCGCTCTCGCAGGGCCTGCTGACCGATCGCTACCTCGACGGGCGCGTTCCCGCCGACTCCCGCGCCGCGACGAGCCGCTTCCTCTCCGAGGACAGCATCAGCGCCACCTACCTCGAACGGGCCCGCGCTCTCAACGAGATCGCCGCCAACCGGGGGCAGAGCCTCGCGCAGCTCGCGCTCGCGTGGGTGCTGCGTCAGCCCGCTGTCACGAGCGCCCTCATCGGCGCGTCCAGCGTCGCGCAACTGGAGCAGAACGTGGCGGCGCTGGATGCCGGCGCCCTCACGCAGGACGAGATCGACGCGATCGAACCGTACGCCGTTCACGGCACCGATCGCTGAGGCGACCTCACGCTCCCGATGTCGGTGGGCGACCCTACCGTGATGTGCGAGGCCGACCGCCGGCCTCGCACATCACGCGGGGCCGGCCGCACGAGAGGAGCCATGGTGAGTACATCCGCAACGTTCTCCCCCGCGACGCAGCTGGATGCGCGCGTGCCCGGACTCGTGTTCCACGCGGTGCGGCCCGGACTGTGGCGCGTAGCCAATGCCTCCGGCTCCGTGCGCGGCCACATCGAGCGGGCGAGCGCATCCGAGTCCTACATCGCACGACAGAGTCTCGGCGGCGCGCGCAGCCGTGAACTCGGCAGTTTCTGGAACGCCCAGGCCGCGGCGGAGAGCTTCGCCTGAAGCGTTGGGAAGCGAGGTTCGGGCACGCCGCGCGCGGTCCCCGTATCGCGCGTACCCGAAGGTAAAGTGCGCCACATGCAGTGGTTCAACGACTTCAGTGACTGGCTCTTCTCGACAAGCGCCCGCCCGGCCGTCTTCACGGCCGTGGTTCTCATGGTGGCCATTGTGCTGTCCGGACTCCTCGCCGCCTGGGTCGCTCGCGGCTCCGTGCGACGACTCATCGACCAGCGCGACCGCGAGATCAAGGCGACGGCCATCGCCGCCCTCATCGACGCGGCAACCGAGGCCTCCGTCTGGAACAGCCTCACACCGCAGGAGCAGGTGCTCGCCGACCGCGCCGTAGGCGAGGCCGACATCCGCGTGCGCATGCTGCCCATCCGCGGAGCCGCCGTGGCAGCCGACTGGGCCGCCCACCAGCTTCACGAGATGAAGCGTGCCTCGGCGACCTTCGGCTATGAGCTGGAGCCCGCGGTCGCCGAGTTCCGCGACCGGCTGCTGGACTGGCAGAACCGCCCGGCACGGGCGCGCAAGCTCTTCCAGAACGACCTCGAGCGGTGGAAGGCGATGAACACGACCGCCGAGAAGCAGATGCTCGCCGAGCAGGATGCCTGGGTCGCCGAGCAGCACCGCCAGCATTTCACCGAGCCGAAGATCGAGTCGGCCGCCTACAGCGCTCCCCGCGTCGATTCCCAGCCCAGCCCCGAGACGCAGCGCCTGCTCGACGACGTCTCCGGCCTGCCCAACCGGCGCGTCTCGGACGAGACGGCGCCGACCGGCGTCTGAACTCGCGCGGCTGCACGCGCGAAAGAGGGCCCTCGTGATCGAGGGCCCTCTTTCGTTGCGCGCGAATACGCGGCCGGGCGGTCTCAGGAACGACTGGCGGATGCGCCCGTCGGCTGCCACCACGTGTCCGACGGCGTCACCGGGTTCTGCCTCTTGTGCTGGGTGGCCAGGAAGCGGGCCTCGATGGCGTCGGCCACCTCGTCGCTCACGGGGCGTCCTTCGAGGAAGGCATCGATGTCGACATAGGTGAGGCCGAGGTTCGCCTCGTCGGTCTGGCCCGGTACGTCGTCGAGCAAGTCGGCGGTCGGCGCCTTCTTCCACAGCCGTTCCGGAGCTCCCAAGTGCCGCAGCAGCGCCGCTCCCTGCGACTTGGTGAGGCCGGACAGCGGCAGGATGTCGGCGCCCCCGTCGCCGAACTTCGTGAAGAAGCCGGTCACAGCCTCCGCCGCGTGGTCGGTGCCGACCACGAGCAGCCTGTGCTGGCCGGCCACCGAGTACTGCGCGATCATGCGGGCACGCGCCTTCACGTTGCCCTTCACGAAGTCCGTCATGCGCTCGTCGAGGGCATCCGCGTACTCCTCGGTGAACGCGTCGACACTGTCACGGATGTTGTACGTCGCCCGGCGCGCGGGCGCGATGAAGCCAAGTGCGAGCTGGGCGTCTTCCTCGTCGGCCTGCACGTTGTAGGGCAGCCGCATGGCGACGAAGGTCGCATCCACTCCGTCCTCCGACAAGCGCTCGACGGCCAGCTGGCAGAGCCGACCCGCGAGGGTGGAGTCCTGCCCTCCGCTGATGCCGAGAACGAAGCCGGCGGCTCCGGATGCCCTCAGGTAGCGGGTGAGGAACCCGACGCGTCGCTGCACCTCGGCCTCGGGATCGATCGAGGCGGCGACGTTCAACTCACTGATGATCTGTGCCTGAAGCTCTCGCATCCATCGAATCTATCGCCTCGCCGCCCACCCTCGGCGCGCGAACTGAGCAACCGTCAGCGTTGGGGCCAGAATGACGGCATGGACGTCTCGGTCGCCACCCTCGTGCTCGTACCGTTGATCGCCGTGGCGGCGCCACTGATCGCCTCGCTGCTCGGTCGGGTCGTGAAGATCCCCCTCGTGGTCTTCGAGATCGTGCTCGGCCTGGTTCTCGGCCCCGCGGTTCTCGGCTGGGCCCACTCGGATGACGCCGTGGAGCTCCTGGCCCAGTTCGGCTTGGCGATGCTGTTCTTCCTCGCGGGCAACGAGATCGACTTCGCCGCGGTGCGCGGCCGTCCGCTGAAACGCGCTGCCCTCGGATGGCTGATCTCGCTCGTCGCCGGCGTGAGCATCGGCATCCTGTTCGCCCCTACCATCGGCGCCGGCGTCTTCATCGGCGTCGCTCTCACATCGACCGCACTCGGCACGCTCATGCCCGTGCTGCGCGACGCCGGCGAGTTGCACTCGCCGTTCGGAACGGCAGTGCTCGCGGTCGGCGCCGTCGGCGAGTTCGGACCCTTGCTGGCCATCTCCCTGTTCCTCAGCGGGCGCACGCCGCTTCACGCCGCACTCGTGCTGATCGGCTTCGCCGTGATCGCCGGTGCGGGCATCCTCCTGGCGGCACGCGGAGCCGGCAAGCGTCTGCATGCGATCATCACGGTGACGTTGCACACGAGCGGCCAGTTCGCCGTGCGACTCGTCATGTTCGTGCTGCTCGGCCTGGTGGCGTTGAGCATCGCCCTCGGCCTCGACATGCTTCTCGGCGCGTTCGCCGCTGGCGTGCTCTACCGCCTTCTGCTGAGCGGCGCGCCCGAGAAGGACGTGGTCGACGTGGAGTCCAAGCTCGAGGCCGTCGGCTACGGGTTCCTCGTGCCGATCTTCTTCATCAACACGGGCCTCACCTTCGACCTGAACGCCCTCGTGACGGATGCGCGTGCGCTGTTACTCCTGCCGATCTTCCTCCTGCTGCTGCTCGTGGTGCGTGGTCTTCCCAGCACCCTCGCCACGCCGAGTGGATCCGCCTGGCCAGACCGTTCATCGATGGCTCTTCTGGGCGCGACGGGACTGCCGATCATCGTCGCCGTGACCGGCATCGGCGTCGAGGAGGGCGACCTGACCACCGGAACCGCCGCGGCGCTCGTGGGCGCCGGCATGCTGTCGGTGCTGTTGTTCCCGCTCATCGGCCTCGCCCTGCACAAGCGAGCACCGGATGCGGCGCGCCAGCCTGGGGATGGGGATCCGTTCATCGCCGAAGAGGGATGAGAGCGCGGCGTGCCCCCGGCAGGAATCGAACCTGCGACCAAGAGATTAGAAGGCTCCTGCTCTATCCGCTGAGCTACGGGGGCGGGCGTCCCAACGATACCGCAGGGCGGCTTCGGCCCCCTCTACACGGCCTTCGCGGCCGCGACGAGCACCTGAGCCAACGTGGGCACGCCTTCCGCGCGGAACACCTCGACGCCGGCCGCATCGCGCACGATCACCGTGGGCGTGGAACGGATGCTCTCTGCGGCAGCCGCATCGCTGTCGCGCGCCACATCGAGCTCGCGCACCGCGGCATCCGGAACCAATCGTGCCGCCTCGGCGACCACGGCTCGGGTCTGCATGCACGGCTCGCAGAAGGCAGACGTGTAGAGCTCGAACTTCACGCTGTCAGTCTAGGCACCGGGCCGGCGGTGTCGCCGGACGGCCATAGAATCGCAGTCATGACGAATGGCGCCGACCGACTGGTCTGGATCGACTGCGAGATGACCGGGCTCGACCTCAGCGTCGACGAACTCGTCGAGATCGCGATCGTGGTCACGGACTTCGACCTGAAGCCGCTCGACGACGGCATCAGCATCGTGATCAAGCCCGACGACTCGGCGCTCGAGAACATGGGCGACTTCGTACGGAACATGCACACCGAGTCCGGGCTGATCGAGGAGATCCCGAACGGTGTGAGTGTCGCCGAGGCCGAGTACCAGGCGCTCGAGTACGTTCTGCGACACGTTCCCGCCGAACAGAAGGCGCCGCTCGCCGGAAACAGCATCGGCACGGATCGGTCCTTCCTGGCCGCTTTCATGCCGCGTCTGGACGGCCACCTGCACTACCGGGTGGTCGACGTCTCCTCGATCAAGGAACTCGCGCGCCGGTGGTACCCGCGGGTCTACTTCAATGCGCCCGCGAAGGCCGGCGGACACCGCGCCCTCGCCGACATCCTCGAGTCCATCCGCGAGCTGGAGTACTACCGCCGGGCACTCTTCGTTCCCGATCCCGGCCCCACCTCCGAGCAGGCGCAGGCGACGGCCGCCGCGGTCGTGTCGGAGTTCACCTCCGGGGTGTAATACACTCTTCTCGTTGCCTTTTTCGCCTTCTGCGGCGAAAGCAAGCACATGGTGGGTATAGCTCAGTTGGTAGAGCGCCTGGTTGTGGTCCAGGAGGTCGCGGGTTCAAGCCCCGTTACTCACCCCAATACGAGCGCCTGGTTGTGGTGCTCTGCAGACCGGGAGGTCGCGGGTTCAAGCCCCGTTACTCACCCCAATACCGTTGCCCGCTGAGCCTGTCGAAGCGACGCTCCCAGCCTCAGGTCCCGGCCCTTCGACAAGCTCAGGGACCGGGCCTTCCCGCTTCGCAGGGACCCGCCCTTCCGGCCTTCGCAGGGAACCTGCCGTCACGAGCGTGCGTGCGAGAGCACTCCCCCCACGTAACCCAGGATCGCGCCGATCCACACGGCGATCAGCCCCACGTCGACGCCGGCCGTCGTCGTCATGATCGCCGTCACCACGAGGTAGGCGACGCTGACGAGCACGATCAGGATGGCGCACTTGCGAGTGAGCCCTCCCGCCTTTCCATTCAGCCCGAACAGCATGAACACGGCGAGGATGATGACGAGCAGGCGCACCGGCGGCTGCCCGAGCTGCAGCATCTGGAACGGGTCGTTGATGTCGATGCCGGTCGGCGGCATCCGCACGAGTGCGACGAGCCAGTCGAACGACGGCAGGAAGTTCGGCAGCCCGGCCACCCAGGGCAGGAGCGCGCCGATGATCACGAGGGCGCCGCCGAGCAACACGAAGATGACGCGAGCGATCGGGCGACGGTCGGAGGCCGATTGCGAGACGGTCGCCGATTCTCCGACGCTCTGCTGTCCATCGGTGGCCTCGATGCGCAGCTGACGGATCGCGGTCTGCCCGGTTGGCGGTCGTGGGCTCGCGATGGAGAGGCGCGACACCCCGATCGAGCGCGGCGCGATGGCCAGTCCCGGCGGAGAGAACGAGAAACCCACCGCGCCCGCGTCGTCATGTCCGGTGAGACTCACCCTCAGCTCGTGATCACTGCGGGTGTTGTCGACCTCGATCGAGAATTCGCCGTGGCGGTCACCGGCCAGTGAGAGCGCGCGCGGCGTCACCCGGAGAACCGCGGTCGTGATCGGCGCAGCGCTGGCCGCCAGCTCCATCACGCCTGCCGCTTCCACGTCACGCACGCCGTCAGAGAGCACGACCGTGAACGGATGCGAGATCACCTGCCCGGGCGGCACCCGAGCCGCGCGCACCCGGCCGCGCACCATCCCGACCTGTCCCGGTGCGACCGTGATACGGGTGGGCGTGAATGCGAACGCCAGCGCATTCTCGGGATCCCGAGCGGCGACAGCCAGATTCGCCGCACTCTGCGAAGCCCGGTTGTCGACGACGACATCGAAGTCGGCCGTGTCGGCATCCGTCACCCTCAGCTGGCTGGGCGCCAACCTGGCCTGCACGGGTACCTCGACTGGCGCCGGCGAGGCGTGTTGGATCAGCGTGATGAGCGTCGTGACGGCGCCCTCCTGGCCCGTCGCCGTGATCGTCAGCTGACGGGTCAGCTCGGTGCCGGGGTCCACACGGGGCACGGCGAAGTGCAGCACCGCATCACCGGCACCACCCGCAGGCGCCGTGATCGACTCCGGAGCGAAGCCGACCTGGACCGCGCCCTCGGGATCCGAACCCGACAAGACGAAGCTGCGCGGATGATTGGCGACGCGGTTGTCGATTCGCAGCGCGATCGACCCGGCCGTCTCGTCACGCAGTCGCACGAGGTTCGGGCGCGCCGCGAGTACGGGAAGCGGACCGGATGGCGGTACGACGAGGGCGAGCGGCGCAGGCACCAGCACCGACTCGTCGGCGTCGGACCGCACCGCGAACTCCATCAGCGCCCTCTGGGCGGGAACGAAGGCTCCCGCCACGATCGAGAGCGAGAAGGGAAGGATGCCGTCCTGGCCGGGCATGAGGTGCGCACTCTCCGCGTCCACGCGCAGCCACTCCGGCACGGCGGTCTGCACGAGTGCGAACCCGTCGACGATGGCGGACGCGTTGTGAACACCGATCTCGACGCGCACGCTCCCCGTCTCATCGAGCACGAGGTCGTTCTGGGGCAGGGTGAGCTTCGGGGCGGCGACCGTGGCACGATCCGGCGCCGGGGATGCTACTGGCGCATCCGTCTGCGTCACTGTCACTGTCGGGGACGCATTCGACGCGGCACTCGCGCCATCGGCGGGATCCCCCGCGTTCGGAACCGCGGCCGATTCCGGAGCCTCGTCGGCGATGGCTGCCGTGTGGCCCTCCGCCTTCACGTTCACGGGACGCATCGGCGGCGCGACGCCCGATGCGGGCGATGGATCGTCCCACAGCAGGTAGGCGTCGCAGACGCGACAGAATTCCGCGGATTCCTCATTGACGGTTCCGCATTGATCGCACACTCGCTCTGGCATCACCACTCCCGCGGCCGGCGCCGAATTGGGGCTAGTGTAGCCCCGGCGCCGTGCGCCGCATCCGGCTTCTGCACGAAGGGGCGAGCAGGCTGCCCCTCCGGCCCGCCGGCCTCTCACGCCCTGACACGACCCGGAGTACCGATGCCGCTCACGATGGATCCGGAGTCGTTCGAACGCCTCGTGGTCGATGAGCTCGACCTCCTGCCCGACGACATGGTGGACGGTCTCGAGAACGTGGTCTTCGTCGTGGAAGACCGGCCCGAAGACGGCAGCCTCGACCTGCTCGGCGTCTATGACGGCGTCGCCCTGACCGAGCGCGATCGCTACGGCTTCGGCGAGATGCCCGACCGCGTCATCCTGTACCGAGAGCCCTTGCTCGCGCTCTGCGACGACGAGCAGGAGTTGCGCGACGAGATCCACGTGACCCTCGTGCACGAGATCGCCCACTTCTACGGAATCGACGACGAGCGCCTTCACGAACTGGGCTGGGACTGACCGAGCGTGCCGCGTCGGGGCCCGGGCATCCGCCGGGTTAGCCTGATGCCATGCCCTCCCCCGGTCGCCTCGTCGGAATCCTCGTCGGGACCGTCGTGATCCTCGGGGCCGGCGTCTATGGGCCGGTCACCCTGCTGGCACCGCTTCCGCCGGTTCACGCGGAGGTTCTCGAGGGCGCTCAGGATGCGGTGGCCGTTGCTCCTCCCGTGTTGCCGGTCGAGGGGGCCAGTTCCGTGATGATCGTCGGAGCCGGCGCGCCGGTCGCCACCACCGGCATCGCCGATCCGGTGCCCGTCGCGGGGCTCGCGAAGATCGTCGCGGCACTCGTCGTCATCGACGCCAAGCCCATCGACGTCGGGCGCACCGGTCCTGCCGTGACCATCTCGAACGAGGACTACGCGGACTACATCCGGTACACCAACGAAGACGCCCGCAGCGTTCCCGTCTTCGTCGGCGAGACCTGGACCGAGCGGGAGCTCCTGCAGGCGGTGCTGCTCGGCTCGAGCAACAACCACGCCGACACACTCGCGCGCTGGGCGTTCGGCTCGGTGGACGCCTACGTCGACGCGGCGAACACCTGGCTCGCCGCGAAGGGGCTGGCCTCCATGCACATGGCCGACGCCACGGGCCTGGACGAGGGCAGCATCGGAACCGCGGCGGACGCCGCACGGCTCGGGGCTCTCGTCGCCCAACAGCCCACGCTGTCGGAGATCCTGGCGAATCCCGCCACGAGTCTTGTGGGCGGCCGAGGAGTATCGAGCACGACCGACTACCTGAGCGATGCCGGCATCTCGGTCATCTCGCGCAGCTTCACGGATGCCGCCGGTGTCTGCCTGCTCTTCACCGCGACCCTCGGTCAGGCCCCCGACACGGTGCAGGTCGCCGGAGCGTTCCTGCGGGAACCCGACTACGACACTCTGGACGCCGATGTGAAGGCGTTCACCGCTGCCGCGGCCCCAGGCGTCGCGCCGGTGGATGTCGTGGCCCGGGGAACGAGTTACGCGCGTTTCCGCTCGGACTGGGGGCAGAGCGCCGACGGAGTCGCACGTGTAGCGGTGACGCGTCCGGCATGGCAGGCAGCGCCGACCGACACCGGCGCCGCTCGTCAGGTCTCTCTCGACGCCTTCAGCACCGCACCACGAGGCGACCTCGTCGGTCATGTGAAAGCGGCGGGCACCTCGATACCGCTCGAACTCGATGCACCGATCGGCGACCCTGGTCTCGGGTGGCGGCTGCTGCATCCGATTCCGATGATCAAGGCGCTCATCGCTGCGAACAAGTAGAAGGCCGTTCCCTGAGCCAGGGCGTGAGCGACCTCGAGAAGCCGTTCCCTGAGCCAGTCGAAGGGAACCCGACGATGCTGGGACCGCGGACTGGTCACGACGCTTCGACAAGCTCAGCGAACAGGACGCGTACGACGTCGAGAAGCCGTTCGCTGAGCCTGTCGAAGGGAACCCGACGATGCTGGGACCGCGGACGGGTCACCACGCTTCGACAAGCTCAGCGAACCGGACGCGAGCGACCTCGAGAAGCCGTTCCCTGAGCCTGTCGAAGGGAACCCGACGGAGCCGGGACCGCGATCAGGTCACCACGCTTCGACAAGCTCAGCAAACAGGGCGTGAGCGAACTCGAGAAGTTGTTCCCTGAGCCTGTCGAAGGGAAACCGACGATCCGGAGGCCGAGGGCAGGTCACCACGCTTCGACAAGCTCAGCGAACAGGACACGAACGACCCAGCGAAGCCGTTCCTTGAGCCTGTCGAAGGGCTGAGGGGCGCCTCAGCGCTCGCCGGGCTCTTCGCTCGAGACGGGCGAGTCGGAGTCACCGGCATCGAAGCGATAGCGCACGTGCACCTCGTCGTTGACCTCGCGCTCGTCGATCGCGTCGTACCAGAACGTCGACTCCAGGCCCTCGATCGCAGCGAACATCGCCAGCCGCTTCTCGTAGGCACCGTCGATGAGCACCCGCGACTCCACCTCGCCCTCGAGAGGACCGTCGATGAACTCGGCGACGTAGACGGAATTCTGCGCTTCTGGGGTAGCCATGCTCCCAACGCTAGTCGCCCGGTGCTCCAGACGACAAAGTGAGACGGCTTCCGTCGACGAACACGGATGCTCGACGCCGCGGCCCGCCGATCCCCTCAGGCAAGGATGAAGCTCCACGTTCCGGCAGCAACGGCGGCCCAGACGGCACACACGCAGATGAGCGCACCCGTCGCGATCAGCGCGGCCTCCGGCACTCCGAACGACGAAGGACGGGCCCAGGTGCGCGGCTGCGAGGAACCGAAGCCGCGTGCCTCCATGGCGGTCGCGAGCTTGCTTCCCCGTCTCACCGAGATCACGAGCAGGGCGAACGCCTGGCCCGCGAACCGCAGTGGGCCACGCACTTCCGAGCCGCGGGCACGTCTGGCGAGCGTGAGCGAGCGCCAGTCCTCGATGGCCAGGCCCGCAAGCCGTAGTCCCGCCAACGCACCCAGCACGAACCGGGCCGGCAATCGCAGGACTTGGGCGAGACCGTCGGCCAGCAGGGTCGGATCGGTCGTGGCGAGCAGAACGATGCCCGGCAAGCCGATCGCCAGAACGCGCAGCATGATGGCGACCCCGAGCGCGAGCGATCCCTCGGTCACGCTCACGAATCCCCACTGCGCCAGCACCGCTCCGGAGTCCGCGCCGTAGAGGACTGTCGTCACGGCCGCAAGCGGCGCCGCGATCCAGAGCGGGAGCGTCCGCAGCCAGAACTGCCGGGGAGCGAGGCCCGCGAAGGGCAGGAGCGCGGCCTCCAGCAACAGAGCGACCGCGGCGGAGACGATGTCGATGGAGGCGAGCAGAGTGAGGCTGATGAGCAGGGCGGCGATGAGCTTCGCCACGGGGTTCAGCCGTGCGGCAGTGCTGGGTCGGATGCTCGGGGCCACGAGGCTCATCGGCTGGCCATCTCCGCCTCAGAGACCAGAACCAACCGGTCGTCGGCGAGTGCATCGACGAGCATGCCGTCGTGCGTCACCATCAGCAGCGCCGCGCCCTCGTCGATGAGCTCCGCGAGCAGTCGAGCGAGAACGGCCCAGGTGCGGGCGTCCTGCCCGAAGGTCGGCTCATCGAGCACGAGCAACTGCGGAGCGGCGACGAGCGCCGTGGCGACCGAGAGCCGCCGCTTCTGACCGCCCGAGAGCGTGAAGGGATTCGCCCCAGCGAGACGCCCGAGCCCGAGCGCCTCGAGCAGTTCGTCGGCGCGGCGGCCGGCAGCGTCGGCATCAGCCGCGACGGCGACGCTCGCGTGAAGCTCGGCGCGCACGGTCGCCGTGAGGAACTGGTGCTCGGGGTCCTGGAAGACCGTGCCGACACGCTGGGCGAGCGCTCGCGCGCGCCAGCGATGCGGTTGGGTGCCGCGGCCCCTCGACAGCGCCGGCAGTGCCTCAAGCCGTCCTGCAACCGGCGGCAGCAGGCCGGAGACGGTCAGCGCCAGGGTCGACTTGCCCGAGCCATTGGCCCCGGTCACGGCGAGAGCGCGACCGGCCGACAGAGTGAAGCGCAGGTCGTGCGCCGCGACGACGGCTCGACGGCTGGCGAACGGCGTGCGCCCGACGGCAAGGTCCGTCGCCTCGAGGAGCGGCTCGGTCCCGCGTCGCGGGTGCCGCGCCGGAAGCGCCGGTGGCCGGCTGGGAACCCAGACCCCGGCATCCGCGAGCACATCCGCGGTGCGTTGCAGCACCTCCTCAGGAGCGCCATCGGCGAGAAGGCCGCCGGTGTCGGAGAGCACGACGACCCGATCCACGTGGTCCGCCCACGCCTCGACGTGGTGCTCGACGACCACGAGCGTGGCGTTCGTCGCCGCGGCCCCTCGCACGACCGCATCCCGAACCTCGAGCACGCCCTGTGGATCGAGGTTCGCCGTCGGCTCATCGAGGAGGAGGAGCCCCGGTCGCATCGCCAGCACTCCTGCGAGGGCCAAGCGCTGCTTCTGCCCGCCCGACAACATGGAGGTCGGCCGATCCAGCTGGGGCGGCAGGCCGACCGCTGCGAGTGACTCGCGCACCCGCTGCCAGATCTGCTCGCGGGGCACCCCGAGGTTCTCGCAGCCGAAGGCCACGTCATCGCCGACACGGGCCAGAACGACCTGTGAATCCGGGTCCTGGAGCACGAGTCCGGCTCGACCGTGCATCGCGCGCGGGTCTGCACCGTCGACGCTCAGGCGACCGCGCTCCTCCCCCTCGTCGTCGCCTCCGAGAACACCGGCCAGGGCGGCGAGCAGCGTGCTCTTGCCCGCCCCCGACGAACCGAGCAGCAGCACGCGCTCGCCCGGCTCGATGACGAGGTCGAGCTCGGAGACGGCCCACGAGAGCCGGCCCGCGTGGCGCCAGCCCCATCCGTCGGCCCTCACCCGAGCGCCGGCCACGGTCAGGCCTGCTCCTCGACCACACGCGCCTGGCGCCCTGCGGCGAACCGTTGCAGCGCGCCCGACGATGCGAGTGCCTTCATCGCGAGCCAGGAGCCCCCGCCGGCGAGCACGACACCCGAGGCCACTGACGAGAAGAAGTAGACGAGCTTGAACGGCACCTCGAGCGCCGCATAGCTCGTGAACGTCGTGTCGAGCAACCCGACCGCCACACCGGCGCCGGCTCCGGCCAGCAGCGCGACGCCGAAGTTGAAGCTGCGGTAGAGGAAGATCGCGAACACGATCTCAGCACCCAGGCCCTCGACAACACCCCAGATGAAGGTGCTGAAACCCCATTGGGTGCCGATGAGCATGGAGACGACCGCCGCCACGATCTCGGTGTAGACCGCCGCGCCGGGCTTGCGCACGACGAGGCCGCCGAGCACGGCCGCGAACAGCCAACCGCCCGAGAGCAGACCCTCCAAACCTGGGGTGAAGGCGAGCGCCGTCGAGAGCGGCGTCCACGCCAGACCCCACGCCCAGAAGATGATGCCGGATGCCACACCGATCACGCTCGCGACGACGATGTCGACGACGCGCCAGCGGAATCGGAGAGACGAGCGGGAGGGTGCGCCTGCCGCCTGCGCGGATGTATTGCTGTTCTGCACTGTCGTGCCCTTTCATCGGTCGGAAAGAGGCACGGGTATTGAGATGTTCAGCCTCCCTGCGCTGGCATGATCCAGATCAGGTTCGACGGTCGAAGGTTGAGAACCTTCCTCTCAGCCCGGCTCACCGGACTCCCGTGTTGGCTCGATTATAGCTCTGCGGCGGCGCGCACCGCGGCCGCGAGCCCTAGTGCTTGAGCGCGCGGATCACCTTGCGCAGCGACCAGCCGACCGACCAGACGAACGGGATGCCGACGGTCAGCAACGCGATCACGTTCGGCTCGAAGCGCGTGTCGCTCCCCCGGCTGATGTACGCGCCGATCGGAACGGAGTAACCGCCGCCACCGCCGCCCGAGCCGACGCCCTTGAGCGTGGCGAGCTTCGAGTCCCCCGTGGCGTCGTCGACGCTGCCGCCGCCGAACCCGTACCAGACGAGGGCGACGGGAATGATCGTGGAACCCCCAAGATCGACCGGGTCTCCATAGGCGGCCTGTACGCCGAAGTCCTTGGCCGAGTCGGCCAGCTGTGCAACAAGGTTCGTCATGAGCCTCACGCTACCCTGCCGGTATTGCGGGCGATAGGCCTTGCGCAGCTCAGTCGGCTGTGGGGCGCTTCAGCAGGGTCGCCGGTCGCAGGGCATCACGACCGAAGCGGGCGGCGATCTCGTCACGGGCGGCGTCGGCATCCCGCCAGCCCTCGTCGGGGTCCCACAGGGAAAGCGCCGACCCTGCCTCGCCGAGCTGTTCCATGCGCACGCCGATCAGCCGGATGCGCCGCCCCGCCGCCCCCGAGGCGTGCCAGGCCGCCAGCGCCTCGTCGTAGATGCGCCGGCCCACGTTGGTCGGTTCCGCGAGCGTGCGCGACTTCGTCAGGGTCGTGAAGTCGGTGTAGCGGACTTTCAGCGACACGGTGCGGCCCACGAGACCGCCCGACCGCAAGCGCGCGGCCACGTCATCGGCCTGGCGCAGCAGCACCCGCCGGATCTCGGCCTCGTCGGTCACGTCGTAACTGAAGGTGGTCTCCTGCCCCACGCTCTTCTCTTCGCGCCTGGTCGAGACGCTCCGTGCGTCGATCCCGTTCGAGAGGTCGTACAGCCGGGAGGCGAGTGCCTCGCCGAGCGCGTTCTGCAGCACGTCGAACGGCGTCGCGGCGATGTCTCCGATGCGGGACAGGCCGAGCCGCGCCAGAGTCTGCTCGGTGGAGGGACCGACGCCCCAGAGTGCACTCACCGGCAACGGATGAAGGAACTGAAGCGTCTCGGCGGCCGGAATCACGAGCAGGCCGTCGGGCTTGGCCTTCGAGGAGGCGACCTTGGCGACGAACTTGGTGGCCGCAACCCCGACCGAGCAGGTGAGCCCTGTCTCTGCATGCACCCTCTCGCGGATGCGCGCGGCGATCTGCCGGGAGCTGCCGTGCAGGCGCCGGGCGCCCGAGACATCAAGGAACGCCTCGTCGATCGAGAGTTTCTCGACGAGGGGCGTCATCCCCTCGAAGATGGCCATGACCCGCCGCGAGTAATCGCCGTAGAGTCGACCGTTGACAGGCAGCACGGTCGCGCTCGGGCAACGCCGCAGCGCGACCGACATCGGCATCGCTGAGTTCACCCCATAGCGCCGGGCCTCGTAGTTCGCCGCGGCGACCACCGCACGCGGGCCGGTTCCTCCGACGATCACCGGTGTGCCACGCAGCTCGGGGCGACTCAGCAGCTCGACCGACGCGAAGAACGCATCCATGTCGACGTGCAGGATGCTCGCTCCCGAGTCATCGACGGTGTCGTCGGTGACCTGACGCCCGCTGCCGTCTTGCTTGCTCATCGCTCACGAGGATACCCGCGGCCGCCGACCCCACTCGATGCGTGCGTCGTATCGACGCACCCCGCACTCCTTTCGGGCCGGCGTACGTTAGAAGGGTGGTTCGTCGGTGTCTTTGCTGTAGCCGGTGGGGGTGGTGATGGTGAGGGTGCCGGCTCGGTTTCGTTCG